>JAZLHH010000020.1:0-14478 GCA_045616745.1 Candidatus Limivicinus sp.
GACGAATATACCTGTCAGGCAGGGAAAAAGCTTAAAGTTACTTACGTCGGAAAGCAGATAACAAAAAGCGGCTATGAACGTGAAGTTACCTACTACGAATGCGAAGGCTGCGAAGGATGTCCGTTTAAGAAAAAATGCACCAGAGCGAAAGGCAACCGCAAGCTGCAGGTCTCAAAGAAATTCATTGCCCAGCGTGCCGCCTCACTTGAACGCATCACAAGTCCGGAAGGGATCGTCCTCAGGATGAACCGCTCCATACAGAGCGAGGGTGCATTTGCAACTGTCAAGCAGAACTACAGCTTCCGGCAGTTTCTGCTCCGGGGTAACAGGAAAGTTTCAACCGAAATCATGCTGCTGGCAATGGCCTACAACATAAACAAGCTGCATTCCAAAATACAGCAAAACCGTACCGGAACGCAGTTGTTCAAAAAAGATTCCGCTTAGTTTCAACAAAACCGGATATTGACCACCATGAGCAGGCTGTTTTTTTTGTGTGCTCATGGTTGTTGCCCTCAAAATTCTCAACATCTGTTGAAATTTACGGGTTTTTTCCGGTTTTTGAGCGCTGAAAAGGAGCTGTGCAAAATTTTCATTTTGCTACAGCTCCTTTGTCAGGTTCCGCTGAAATAAGGAAAATAAAAAAAGCAGGCATCGCCTGCTTTTTTTGACGAACAAGATGAAATTACTTGAGTTCGACAGTTGCGCCAGCTGCTTCGAGCTGTGCCTTGAGAGCTTCTGCGTCGTCCTTGGAGATGCCTTCCTTGATCTTTGCAGGAACGCCTTCAACAAGACCCTTTGCCTCAGCAAGGCCAAGACCGGTGATTCCGCGGACTTCCTTGATAACGGCAATCTTGTTTGCACCGAAGCTGGTCATGACAACGTCAAATTCAGTCTTCTCTTCTGCTGCTTCTGCTGCTGCGGCTGCAGGTGCTGCGGCAACGGCTGCTGCGGATACACCGAAGGTGTCTTCCAGGGCATGTACGAGTTCGGAAAGCTCGAGAACGGAAAGAGCCTTAATCTCTTCAATCATAGCGCTGATTTTTTCGCTCATTGTAAAATCCTCCAATTAATATTTGAATAATAAAATGTGTTGCTGCCGAGGCTTAAGCTTCGGGAGCTGCTTCTTCGGCAGCGGGAGCTTCTACAGAGCCGCCCTTCTGCTCGAGAATCTGGCCGAGACATACAGCCAGGCCGGTGATCGGAGCTATCATAGTTCCAAGAACCTTGGAATAGAGAGCATCCTTGGAAGGGAGAGATGCCATCTCTGCGATTTCAGCATCATCAAGAACCTTGCCCTCCATGAAGGCTGCCTTGATATTGAAACGATCGCCCAGCTTCTTGCTGTAATCACTGATGATACGGAAAGGAGCGATAGGATCGTTCTCAGCTGTTGCCAGAGAAGTGGTACCCTCAAGGACCTTGTCCAGATCAGAGAGGTTCAGCTCATCCAGAGCTCTTCTGACCAGGGTGTTCTTAATGACAGTGTAGTTGACGTCACTCTTGCGCATTTCGGTACGGAGTGCGGTGTCTTCCTGAACGTTGATTCCCTTGTAATCAACCAGGATACCGGCAGATGCACCCTTGATGCGCTCAACGAGGTCGGCAACTATCGCCTGCTTCTCACTGAGAACCTTTGCATTAGGCATTGTGTGGTTTCACCTCCGAGTAAATAATTGCGCTCACACAAAAGAAAAACCTCTGCATCCGAAAAACAGACGCAAAGGAACAATAACAAATCTGAAAAATTGTTACTGACCTCGGCTGGATTTACACCTTGCGGCAACCTGCTGTCTTCGGCGAGCTTTGACAATATATCCTATACAGGAGACAATGTCAAGTGAATTTTGCAGTTTTTTTCACGATTCCGGGCAAAATCAGAACCAGAACCAGGCACTGAAGAGGAAGCATGATCAGCAGCTGTACGGCACGCACCTTCAGAAGCGTGAGGAAGGGAGTCCCGGAGATGTAGGAGATCATGGCAGAGTTCAGCACAAAGGTGACAAGGACGGAATTCAGCACGGCGGCGTGAATACCGTACCGGGCTTTCAGGGACTTGCAATGGAGAAAATAGCCGAAGATCAGACCGGTGACAGCGGCAGTCAGCGTAAAGCCGGGGAAGTAGGCACCGGTAGGGAAGATGAGAGAGCCGACAATGTCCGCCAGAGCGGCAACGAGAGCGGCCCACCATGGTCCGTAATATGCGGCGCAGACAGCTACGGCCAGAAAACCGAAGCCGACCTTCATCAGCGGGGTATTGATGGCAAGAATTCGGGTAAGAATCACGTCTGCCGCCAGAAGCAGCGCGGAGACTGCCAGTTTTTTCGTTGTGATTTTCAAGATTGTGACTGAATCTGCAGACGCCAGCAGCGGTGACACATTGCACGGTAGCAATCGTTTCCGCCCAGAACGACCTGCGCCCCTTCTGTTATGATTTTCCCGTTTTCGTCAATGCGGGCATTGACAGTGGCCTTCCGGCCGCAGCGGCAGACCGTCTTGATTTCCGTAATGGAATCCGCCAGTTCCATCAGCCGCTGTGCTCCGGGGAAGAAATGCGTCTGGAAATCCGTCCGCAGCCCGAAGCAGAGAACCGGCAGGTCTTCATCGTCCACCAGGTCCCGCAGCTGGTCAATCTGTGCCGGGGTAAAGAACTGCGACTCGTCGGAAATAATTACGTCATGCTTGCCGGCAGCTTCGTAGGCTGCGCATATGTCCGTGTCGGGTGTGATAATCTGGGCACGGGCCTCCAGACCGATCCGGCTCCGGATGATTTCCGCCCCGTCCCGGGTGTCAGTGGAGGGCTTGATGAGCCAGACCGACATCCCCAGCTCTTCGTAATTGAATTTGGTAATCAGCGCCTGCGCGGACTTGGAACTGCCCATCGCGCCGTATTTGAAATAGAGCTTAGCCATGATTCTTCTCCTGCGCCGAAAGATGCGCCTGCACGCGGCAGACAATCATGTCCATGGCGACTCTGTTGTGCCCGCCCTGAGGAACAATGATATCCGCATTGCGTTTGCTGGGCTCTACGTATTTTTCGTGCATCGGCTTCACCGTGGCGAGATACTGGCTGGTGATATTTTCCAGCGTTCTGCCTCTGTCCCGGACGTCCCGGTTGATTCTGCGGAGAATCCGCTCATCGGCATCGGCGTCTACGAATATTTTGATATCCATCAGGTCGCAGAGCTCCCGGCTGGAAAAAATCAGAATGCCTTCCACAATAACGACCTTGGCCGGAGGAACAGTGACCGTCTCTTCCGCGCGGTCATGAATCGTGTAGTCATAGACCGGGCAGGAAACACTCCTGCCGGCTTTCAGATCCCGGACGGCCTGCACCAGAAGGTCGGTATCGAAAGCATTCGGATGGTCATAATTCAGACGGCTGCGCTCCTCATAGGACATGCTGTGGTGCTCTTTATAGTAGCTGTCATGAGAAATGACGGAAACATCGCTGCCGAAACAGCGAACCAGCTTTTTCGTTATCGTTGTTTTTCCGCTGCCGGTTCCGCCGGCAATTCCCAGCACGAGAACGTCTGACATATCTGCACCTCGGAAAGATTGGTGGTTTCATAATAACATATTCAAAGAAGTGTTTCAATGTGATATAATTGATTAAAATCATCAAAGAAAAGGAGAAAAACTATGGCTACACCGCATAATGAAGCATCCTATTTCGGCATTGCGGAAACCGTTCTGATGCCGGGAGATCCGAAACGGGCAAAATATATCGCTGAGAATTACCTGAAAGACCCGAAGCTGGTCAATGACGTCCGGGGCGTGCAGGGATATACGGGAACCTGGAAGGACGTTCCGGTGACGGTAATGGCTTCCGGAATGGGAATTCCCTCCATCAGTATCTACTCCTGGGAACTGTATTCCAAATATGACGTACAGGATATCATCCGCATCGGTTCTGCCGGAGCTCTGCAGGAAGATATTCAGCTGATGGACGTGGTGGCGGGTGCCGGCGCCTGCACCAATTCCAGCTATATCCGCAACTTCGGCCTGAACGGCACCTTTGCCCCGATTGCCGACTACACCCTGCTGACCAAGGCTGTGGAAGCAGCTAAGGAAAAAGGCGTGGATCTGAAAGTCGGAAACCTTTTTTCTTCCGACAACTTCTATTACGCCTTCGATGAAGGCGAAGGCAACAAGCAATGGCAGCAGATGGGAATTCTGGCGGTAGAGATGGAAGCGGCCGGTCTGTATACCAATGCGGCGTATTTCCACAGAAGAGCCCTCTGCCTCTGCACTATTTCCGATCACCTGATTTTCAGCGACAAAGAACTGAGCCCGGAGGAGCGCCGCAGCGGATTCAACCAGATGATTGAAATCGCTTTGGACACGGCAGTAAAAATTGAGGAATTCAAGCAAAATCGGTAATTGTTACTGAATTGTTGTTGAACGGATTCGGTAATACATTATAATTACAATGCTGTGGAAAACAGCATGAAGTTCCAATTATTATATGGAGGAAGTAAAATGAAGAAAGTTCTCGCACTCGTTCTTGCACTGTGCATGGTATTCGCGCTTTGCGCCTGCGGCAAGGGTTCCGGCAAGTCCGACAAGATTAAAGTCGGCATGGTTACCGACGTCGGCGGCGTAAATGACAAATCCTTCAACCAGACCTCTTGGGAAGGCCTTCAGGCTCTCGCAGCAGAAGACAGCTCCTTCGATGTCAAGTACCTTGAGTCCAAGACGGACGCAGATTACCAGACCAACATCAACACCTTTATCGATGAAGGCTACGACCTTATCATCTGCGTCGGCTACATGCTCGCTGATGCTACCAGAGCAGCAGCTGAAGCAAATCCCGACCAGAAGTTCGCCATCATCGATGATGACACCTGCCAGGATCTCCCCAATGTAGCTTGCCTGATGTTCGCTCAGGAGCAGGCTTCCTATCTGGTAGGCCTTGTTGCCGGTTCTGTTACCGAGAGCAAGACAGTCGGTTATGTTCAGGGCATGGTCTCTGATTCCATGAATAAGTTCGGCGTTGGCTACATCGCCGGCGTCAAGGCTGTTTGCCCCGATGCAGAAGTTCTGCAGTACAATGCAAACAACTTCGGTGATGTTGCAGGCGGCTCCGCAGCTGCTACCGACATGATTACCAAGGGCGCTGATGTTATCTACCACGCAGCTGGCGGTACCGGAATGGGCGTTATCAGCACCTGCGATGAAAAAGGCGTTTGGGCCATCGGCGTTGACACCGACCAGAGCAACCTTGCTCCGGATCATGTCATCACCTCCGCTATGAAGCGTGTTGACACGGCTTCTCAGGACATCTCCAAGGCTGTCAAGGCCGGCACCTACACTGCCGGTGTTCACCTCTATGACCTGTCCAACGGCGGCGTTGACCTGGCTCCCACCCGCGATCACATCCCCGCAGATGTTCTGGCAGTTGTAGAAGCAGCCAAGAAAGACATCATCGACGGCAAGATTACCGTTCCTCAGACCACAGCTGAAGTTCCCGAATTCACTCTCGGCTGATTCTTCGCCAATACCGGGCACTGCTCTTATGAGCAGTGCCTTTTTTCTGCGAAAATATATAGAAAATGCCGGGGGATTATGCTAAAATTATCCTGTTATTCATAATAAATTATCAGGAAAGGCAGCAAGGAATGATCGACTTTTATCAGATCCGAAGCCCTCTCTCGCAGATTACCGAGGAGAAGATGAATCAATATGTAAAATCCCTTTCAGCAATTCTCGGAGAAGATCTGCGCAAGGTTTCTCTGGAGCAGTATCTCAGGGACGATTTTGCATTGCTCTATGTGGCTTCCGGCGGCAGTGAAGGATTCTTCCTGGAGGTTTTTGACCAGCTGAAGGAAAGGCCCTGCTATATTCTGACCAGCGGAGACAGCAATTCCCTGGCAGCCTCGATGGAGATTCTGAGCTTTCTCCGTCAGCACGGCGGGAAAGGTGAGATTCTTCACGGCGATCTGGAGGCAATTGCAGACAGAATCCGGTCACTGAAAAAGGCATACGCGGCAAAGGCCGCCCTGCAGGGAAAGAATATCGGCATCATCGGAAAACCGTCCGACTGGCTGATTGCCAGCACCTGGTCTCCGGAGGCGATGCAAACGAAGCTGGGCATCGGTTTTGTCAGCATCCCGATGGAAGAGCTTCTTTCTGAAATCGAAAAAAAGCAGTATGAGCCCAATGCGTGGACGGAAGAGCTGCTGAGCAAGAACTTCGATTCTGAAGAAGTCGCCAAGGCGCTGTTCGTCTACGGTGCCGTAAAACGCCTTTGCGAGAAATACAGCCTTTCCGGCGTCAGCATCCGCTGCTTTGATCTGCTGGATACGGTCTGCACCACGGGCTGCCTGGCACTGGCGATCCTGAATGCCGAAGGCATCTACGGCGGCTGCGAAGGCGACATTCCGGCGCTGCTCTCGATGGTGATTCTGGGAACCGTCAGCAGTCAGCCCTGCTTCCTCTGCAATCCCAGTCGATTTGACACGAAAAACGGAATCGGTGTTTTTGCTCACTGCACCCTGCCTCTCAATATGCTCAGGTCCTATGAGCTGAATACTCACTTCGAGTCCGGCATCGGCGTAGCGGTTCAGGGCAGATTTGCCACGGAACCCTGTACGATTTTCAAGTGTGCGGGAGATGTCAGCAGATATCATGCACAGGAAGGAACCGTAGAGGAATTCCCCTTCTCTGAAATGCTGTGCAGAACGCAGGTCCAGGTGCATCTGGATGACTTTTCGTACTTCCTGACCAATCCCATCAATAATCATCACATTCTCTGCTTCGGTCATCAGGCCAGGGCATTGGATGATTTCTTCAGCATTCTGTAAAAAAGGAGAGTGATCACTTGGCAAACGGGAAACAATACGTTGACCTGAATACTCCCGTCATTGAAATGCGGGACATTGTGAAAAAGTTCGGGAACTTTACGGCAAATGACGGCATCAACCTGACGGTTCACAAGGGCGAGATCCATGCAATTCTGGGAGAAAACGGCGCAGGAAAATCGACGCTGATGAATCAGCTGTACGGTCTTCTGAAGCCCACCTCCGGCGATGTTCTGGTGCATGGAGAAAAGATTGACATGAACGGACCCAGAGACGCGATTGCCGCCGGAATCGGTATGGTGCACCAGCACTTTATGCTGATTCAGCCTTTTACCGTCACGGAAAATATCGTTCTTGGCATGGAACCGAAAAAGGGCGTTACGCTCGACATGGAAACCGCCAGAAAGAACGTTGTGGAAATTTCGGAAAAATACGGTCTCTCGATAGACCCGGATGCAAAAATCGAGGACATCTCCGTAGGAATGCAGCAGCGCGTGGAAATCCTCAAGGCGCTCTACCGCGGCGCGGAGATTCTGATTCTGGATGAACCGACGTCTTCACTCACACCGCAGGAAATCGGAGAACTCATAGAGATTATGCACAATCTGACGAAGGACGGAAAGAGCGTCATTCTGATTACGCATAAGCTGAAGGAAATCAAGGAAGCGGCCGACTTCTGCTCCATTATCCGCCTGGGCAAGTATATCGGCACTGTGGACGTGGAAGAAGTGACGGAGAACGATCTGGCCTCCATGATGGTGGGCAGAAACGTTACCTTCAAGGTGGACAAGCCGGAGAAGGAGCCGGGCGAAGTCGTACTGGACGTGAAGGACCTTCACGGGATTGACTACCGCGGTGTGGAAATCCTGAAAGGCCTGGATCTGCAGGTCCGCAGAGGTGAAATCGTCGGGATTGCCGGAATTGACGGCAACGGCCAGACGGAAATGGTGGAAATCATCACGGGTCTCCGCAAGGGAACCAAGGGCGAAGTCTTCGTGAACGGAACGGATGTTTTCAACAAACCGCCGCATTTCGGCTTTGTCAACGGTGTTTCCAGCATTCCTGCAGACCGGCAGAAGCACGGGCTGGTGCTGGACTTTACGGTGGAAGACAACCTGATTCTCCAGAACTATGAAAAAGAGCCCTATTCCAAAAAGCATATGCTGCAGAGAGATGCGATTTCCGATCATGCGGTGGCTTCCGTGGAAAAGTACGATATCCGCCCTGCCGGAAGTGACAGGCGCCCGGCCGGAACGCTCTCCGGCGCAAACCAGCAAAAGGTCATCATTGCCAGAGAAGTGCAGAATGACAAAGATCTGCTGATTGCCGTTAACCCGACCCGCGGCCTGGATGTCGGCGCGATTGAATATGTTCACAAATACATTGTAGAGCAGAGAAACAAGGGGAAGGCAGTGCTTCTGGTATCCTTTGAACTGGACGAAATCATGAGCCTTTCCGATAAAATCAATGTCATCTTTGACGGGAAGATAGTAGATTCCATCCCCGGGAAGGATGCCGATGAAAACGAGCTTGGTCTGCTGATGGCGGGAGGAAAGAGAAATGGATAAGAAAAAATCGTTTCTTGAATTTGTATCGGAGAACCGGGTAATCCACATCCTGCTTTCCATTATCCTCGGATTTGCCGTCGGAGCCTTCTTCCTGGCAATCATGGGAATTTCCGTAAGCGCCGCTTACGGAAAGCTGCTGTCCAGCATTACCAGCGTGAAGGGAATTTCCTACGTTATCGTCTATGCGATTCCCTATATCGTAGCGGGGCTCTCTGTGGCCTTTTCCTTCAAAACCGGTGTTTTCAACATCGGTGCAGAAGGCCAGTTCGTTGTGGGCTCTATGGCGGCATGCGTAGTGGGAATCCTGTTGCCTGACCTTCCGAGTATTGTCCTGATCCCTCTCTGCTTTCTGGCAGCGATGATTGCCGGCGCCCTTTGGGCAGCAATCGTCGGTTTCCTGAAAACAAAATTCGGAATCAACGAAGTGCTATCCATGATTATGTTTAACTGGATCGCTTTTTATCTGAGCAACTTTATCGCCGGGCGGTCGGCCATACACAGCGAAGGCAGCGCTGAGGCAACCAAGAACATTGCAGACAATGCCCGGACGCTGCTTCCTGCGAATATGATTTCCGATCTGGGCCTTTGCCCGACGGCAAACTGGGGAATCCTGGTTGCGATCGTTCTGATGGTGCTTGTCTGGTACGTCATTGAAAAAACAACTCTGGGCTATGAACTCAAGGCAGTAGGTCTCAACAAGTTCGCGGCGGAATACGGAGGAATTGACGTCAACCGTTCCATCCTGACTGCGCTGGCAATTTCCGGCGCTCTCGCCGGTCTTGCTGGAGCGCTTCAGCTGATGGGCATGGGGAATCGGATCAGTATCTTCTCCTCTCAGGAAGGCTTCGGGTTTGCCGGCATCGTGGTGGCCCTGATCGGCTGCTCCAATCCCTTCGGTGTGCTGGCAGCAGGTATCTTCTACGGTGCACTGATGTTCGGCGGCAGCAAGCTGAATCTGGTGGGCGCACCGACGCAGCTGACAAACATCATTGTGGGAACGGTTGTGTTCTTCGTTGCAATTTCTGTAATTTTTGAAAGACTGAAATTTATCAAACCGGTCGGGAAAAAGTCCGGGAAAGGAGGGGCAAAACAATGACGAATTTCGTAAATGAACTGGGCGTTATAATTTATGCTACGCTGATTTACACGCCGGCACTTCTGTACGCGGCATTGGGCTCCTGCTTCTCCGAAGTTTCCGGTACCGTGAACATCGGCATTGAAGGCATGATGACGGCGGGCGCTTTTACAGGGGCCTGTGTCGCATTCTTTACAGGCAATCCCTGGCTCGGATTCCTCTGCGCCGGAATCGCAGGGCTGCTGTTCGGTGCACTGCATGCATTGGCAACGGTGGTACTCGGCGCAGACCAGACGATTGCCGGTACAGCCATCAACATGCTGGGGCCCGGTATCGCCATTATGATCTGCCGGGTGCTTTTTGACTCCACGGATTCCGCGCCTCTGACTTTGGAACAGAAGATGCCGGCACTGTTTCGCGGTGTTTTTGATACGTCCACTACTTTCGGGACTTTCATGGAAAATGTATTTACTACCTATGCATCCACCTATCTCGTATTCATTGCGGTGATTATTGTGTGGTTCCTGTTTTACAAGACCCGCTTCGGTTTGCGGCTGCGTGCCTGCGGTGAACACCCGGAAGCCTGCGAGACGCTGGGAATCAACGTCATCCGGATGCGCTTCTTCTGCGTCATGATTTCCGGATTCCTTTCCGGACTCGGCGGTGCCTGCGTGACCATGGCAACCTCCAACCAGTTCCGGCCTATTTCCATCGTTGGCCAGGGCTTTATTGCCATTGCGGCAGTTATCTTCGGCAAGTTCCGTCCTCAGGGTGCACTCATCGGATGCCTGCTGTTCGGTTTCTGCTCCGGATTGAAGGTGGTACTCGGCGGATCCTCCGGCGTAAATATGCATTTGATTTCTATGATTCCTTACGTAGTGACGGTTATCGTTCTGATTCTCTTCGTCGGCAAGTCGCACGTTCCCTCTGCCAACGGTAAACCGTATGTCAAGTCCAAATAATATGCGACAGCAGTATCTGGATATCGCTCCTGAAGTTCAGGAAGCATTGGATGCCGGGAAACCGGTAGTAGCACTTGAGAGCACGATTATTTCCCACGGCATGCCTTACCCGAAAAATGTGGAAACGGCGCTTCTCGTGGAGCAGACGATTCGGGAAAACGGCGCAGTACCGGCCACGATTGCCGTAATCGGAGGCAGACTGAAGGCAGGACTGTCGAAAGAAGAAATCGAGTATCTTGGGAAGACGGGCAGAGGTGTTGCCAAAGCATCGAGAAGAGATCTTCCGGCACTTGTCGCCAGAGGGATGGACGGTGCAACGACGGTTACCACGACGATGATTATTGCCCATATGGCAGGAATCAAAGTCTTCGCCACCGGCGGAATCGGCGGTGTTCACCGGGGTGCGGAAACCACAATGGATATTTCCGCTGACCTGGAAGAGCTGGCACAGACACCGGTTATGGTGGTCTGTGCCGGAGCCAAATCCATTCTGGATCTGGGACTGACGCTGGAATATCTGGAGACAAAAGGTGTTCCGGTCATTGGCTTCGGAACAGACGAACTTCCTGCATTCTATACAAGAAAAAGCGGATTCGGCGTAGACTACCGTGTAGATACGCCGGAAGAACTGGCAGAATTCTTCCGTGCACAGCGTGCACTGAACTACCGGGGCGGTATGCTGGTAACCAATCCGATTCCGGAAGAATTTGCTATGGAGAAAGACGTCATTGATGCCGCCATTTCCGAGGCACTTCGCCAATGCGGCGAACAGGGAATCAAGGGCAAGGAAACGACCCCGTTCCTTCTGGCAAAGGTTGCGGAGCTGACCGGTGGAGACAGTCTGGAAAGCAATATCCGTTTGGTGCTCAACAATGCAAAGATTGCAGCACAGACAGCGGCTCGCTTGTAAAAGCGAGCCGTTTATTATATAATGTATAATTATGAAAGTATCGATTCTTTGTACGGCATTCAATCACGAACCGTATATTGCGCAGACGCTGGAGAGTTTTGTCAATCAGAAGACGGACTTTCCTTTTGAAGTTCTGGTAACGGATGATGCATCCACGGACCGGACCTGCGAAATCTGTGCTGAGTATGCAGCAAAATACCCGGAGATTGTCCGCCATTTCCATCAGGAAAAAAATCTGTTCTCACAGGGGATTGACATTTTCCCGTATCTCCTGTTCAAAGAGGCACGCGGGGAATACTATGCCTGGTGTGAAGGAGACGACTATTGGACGGATTTCTCCAAGCTGCAGCAGCAGGTGGATTTTCTGGACCGGAATCCGGACTATTCCGGCTGTGTCCATAATTCCTGGTATCACTTCTGTGACGGCAGCAGGGAAGACGAGCTGGTAATTCCGCAGAAAGACGGAGATTACGATATCGGATTTGAAACCGTAATCCGGGGGCTGCACGAAAGCTTCCATACCAGTGCCATTCTGGTGAGAGCATCTGTCATCAACCCGCCGCCGGACTATTATGATACGGCCTTTTCGTATGGCTTTACAGACTATGCCATCGGGCTGGAAATGGCTTTACAGGGAAAAATCCGATTTATCGACAAACCGATGTCTGTTTATCGCCGGTCCAGCAATGAGGAAGCCTGGAGTACCGGTTACAATCAGAACTACGGTAAGCTGATTCACTTCGTCAAAGGTGAAATTGCCATGATGAAGGACCTGATTCCGCATCTCAATGAAGAACAGACTGTGCTGACGGAGAAGGAACTTCTGAAACGGGAATATGAACTGCTGTATCTGACGGGAAACGTGAAAGAGATGGTGAAAATGCCATATCTTGCGCTGTTCCGGAAGGAATCTTTGTCGTTCCGGCTGAAAACAATGCTGAAAATACTGTTTCCTGCCGTTCACCAAAAGTATCGGGAAAGACAGGGCTATATCGAGTAATGCCGGAGGGGCATATTATGGATACAAGAAAGAGAATCAATGTTACACAATCCTCCATGCCGCCGTTTGAGGAATATTGTGAAGAAATCCGATCCCTGTGGGAGACGAGATTCCTCACCAATATGGGGGAAAAGCACCACGCACTGGAAGACGGACTGAAGGAATATCTGGAAGTGCCCGAGATTACTTTGTTTACCAACGGGCATCTGGCGCTTGAAAATGTCATCACTGCCATGAAGCTCTCGGGAGAAATCATTACGACTCCGTTTACTTTTGCTTCCACGACCCACGCAATTGTACGCTGCGGGTGCACGCCGGTATTCTGCGACATCAATCCCGACGACTTCACGATGGATGCATCAAAGATTGAGGAGCTGATTACGGACCGGACCAGTGCCATCATTCCGGTACACGTTTACGGAAATCTCTGCGATACAGATGCTATAGAAGCGATTGCGAAAAAGCATCATCTGAAGGTCATTTATGATGCTGCGCATGCCTTCGGCGTCAGGAAGAACGGAATCAGTTCGGCTAATTTCGGAGATGCCGCGATGTTCTCCTTCCATGCAACGAAGGTGTTTCATACGATAGAAGGCGGTGCGGTATGCTATCAGAATCCCGCTTTGAAAGTCAAAATGGACGATCTCAAGAACTTCGGAATCCACGGACCGGAGAGCACGCCGGATATCGGCGGAAACGCCAAGTTCAATGAATTCTGTGCAGCGATGGGGCTCTGCAATCTGCGGCATATTTCCGAAGAGATTGAGAAACGGCATCGGGTCTATGACGCCTATATGAAGAATCTGTCCGGAATAAGCGGCATTCAGCTGTCGCCGGTTCCGGAGGGCGTGACGTCCAATTATGCCTACTTCCCGGTCGTTTTCCGCGGATACAAATATAGCCGGGACGAAGTGTTTGAGAAACTTGCCCGGCAGAATATCATTGCCAGAAAGTATTTTTACCCGCTCACCACCGATTTTGAATGCTATCAGGGACGTCCGGGCTTTGACTCCGCACTGACGCCGGTTGCCAGAGAGATTTCTTCCGAAGTTCTCTGTCTGCCGATGTATGCCGATCTGGAGCAGGAAGTTATCGCTGAAATCTGCGAGGTGATTTTGAAATGAAACATACTTCAACGAAAAAGCTGACCGTAACTGCGCTGCTGATGGCAATGAATATTGTCATGAGCTCATTTTCCGTTCCTACTCCGGTGGGCGGAATGTACCTGAATGATATTGTTGTAGTAGCGGGTGCCGTGCTGCTGGAGCCCTTCTATGCCTTCATGGTCGGCGGCGTCGGTGCTTTTATCGGGGACGTACTGTTCTATCCCGCTCCGATGTTTGTTTCGCTGGCGGTACACGGCCTGCAGGCGGTTGTAATTTCTCTGTGCGCAAGAAAGCTGCTGAAGAAGAACCCGGTGACGGCTTCCGTCATCGGCGCGATTCTGGGCTGGATTATCTGCTGTGGAGGCTACACGCTGGGAAGATATTATATCTACTCTACTCCTGCCTATGCCATTGCCAAGATTCCGCTGCAGGTTATTCAGACGGCGGCAACATCTGCAGTCGGGCTGTTGCTGGTATGGCCCTGCGGAATTAAAAAACAGTTTGACAAAATCATCGGGAAAGAGCACTACAGCTATTAATTAATAAGGTGAGAATATGGCCTTAAACAGAGAGTATTTCAATGCAATAGAACTGACGTCTGTCCGGAATAAGTTTTACGAACAGACCGAAGTCGATGCACTTCTTGTCGATATCCGACGTCAGGCGCTGGAAATGGCAGAGGAACTGGAAAAGCTCAGGACCAGAGCGAGTGAAACGGAATCGGGAAAGACGGAAGTGGGAGAGATTCTCCTTTCAGCAAGATACATGGCCAACCAGATTATCACGCAGGCGAAAAAGGAAGCGGAGGAGATTCGAAACGCAGCGGTTCCGAATCCTGAACCTTCAAAAGACTGCGCGGAAGAGAAAGAAGAACTGATTCGGCGGGTCAGCGAAGTTCTTGAGACTGTCAAGAAACATCACGAACAGGGAATCGAAGAGGCAAACCGCCTGTGGCAGTCGTTCCTCGCAGAGATGACGGACGACGAGCCGGTTCCCGGAGATCTGAAATCGAAAGTTGCCGGCATCGCCAAAGGAATATCGGAAATTTCCGGAAAAT
>JAZLHH010000021.1:0-57514 GCA_045616745.1 Candidatus Limivicinus sp.
AGATGAAAAGTATGACAAGAAAGATAATATAGATTTTACAAAATGGATTGACACCGGAGAGCTTGCTTGGGGATATAAATTAAAAGATGGTGAAAAAGAAATTATCACTTACGAAGAATTGCCATTTGTTGTTTTGAAAAATGGTTTTGAAATGAAACAAGATTTATCTGCTATTAAAAGTTTGATAGATGATTATGATTTGATATGGTGGATTAGTGGAACATGTGTTCATAAGGGTGAGGACATTGGTCCAAAGGCTGATGCATATTATGTGCCGATAGTAACAGCCCCAATCAGTTCTGTTTGGAACGATACCTAATAAAGGGAGACCATATGAAATTAGTGATTCTGGCGGGCGGATTCGGAACGAGAATCTCGGAGGAATCTGCATTTAAACCGAAACCGTGTGAGTTTTTAAGATTACGATCCTCTTGATTCTTGAAGGAAAGAAACACTTTGAAAAGGAAACGCAGTATTATTGGATTCCTGTTATGTCTGATGCTGGTGTTCTGTACCTCACCGCGACTGAAGCAGAAAGGCCAGAAAACTGAACAAAGCCCCGCAGTCAATCACCAGATTACACAGACAGCAGAGAATCCTGTGAGTACGCCGGCGCCGACGCCGGAACCGTTTATTGCGAAAGAGGTCAATGTTTGCGGAAAAACCTTTTCTACAGACCGTAGGAAATTGGACCTCAGCAACATAACGAAGGCGGAAGTGGAATCGGCAGCGGAAATCTTTTCCCAGATGCCGTATCTGGAATATGTTGACATCGGAAGCGAGGAGAACGGACTCGGATGGGAAGAACTGGATCGGCTTTATTCTGCTGCTCCCGATGCCAAATTCAGTTACAGCTTTTCCCTTTATGGGCAGGAATTGAATACCTATGACAGAATTCTTGATTTCAATCATACTGCAATGGAGGATGAAGGCGCTGCTGTCAGAGCAATTCTTCCCTATATGCGTAACTGTAAAACACTGGATATGGATACCTGTGGCGTTTCCAATGAGGCTATGGCCTCCATACGGGATGAGTATCCGGAAATAGAGGTAATATGGAGAATCTGGTTCGGCTACAATTATTCCGTCCGGACGAATGTTACCAAAATTCTTGCGTCGAAGCCTTCTGTTGGGGGAGATATTCATAATGATGATGCGCAGTTAATCGGGTACTGCACGAAATTGAGATTTTTGGACCTGGGGCACAATGAAGAGCTGTCCGATTTTTCTTTTCTATCGAAATTAACAGATCTGAGGTACGCTGTTTTATCAATTACCGCACTGGAGGATCTTTCCCCGATTGAAAATTGCACTAAACTCTACTATCTGGAGGCTGGAAATACAAAAATCAGTAATCTGAAACCGCTTGCCGGATGTACGAATCTGGAGCATCTGAACATAGGAACCTGTTTTGATGTGAAGGATATCTCTCCGCTTTATGATTTGAATCTGAAGAGATTGTGGCTTGGAGTCGGAGACCCTGTTCCGGAAGAGCAGGTTGCTAAAATGAGAGAACTGCACCCCGGGATAGAAATAGATACTACCTGTCCCACCGGCCTGGAAGGCGGAGCAATCGGTCTGAATGAAGGCTTCGTTTTGGGAAAATGGAAAAGCTACAAGCAGTATCTGGCTGCTGACTGGCAAATCAAGGAATGGACCGGATACTTTCCCGCACAGCACCCGAAGGGAGTGTTCCGGGTATGTTATGACGGATTCGAATATGGTTTGAATCCGGCGTGCTATTCATTTCCTATGTATGATCCCCTTTATGAACCGCATGAATCAATTTACGGCAATACGCGAGGTGAGCCAGTCAGCTTTGACGAAGTTCCGGAGAACGGGCAGATCATACTGCTGACGGAAGATAAAGAACATCTGGAGCAGTGGAATATACTGGCACAGACATATCAGAGTCAGACGGGTGTCGAATTGCAGGTTAAGACAGGTGCAGCTACAGAGGAAATATTGGACAGCATCGACGCACCGACGCTCTTTGAAGTGAAGGGAGCGTTCAGCGTCAGACCGCTGGAAGACCATTGCCTGGAGCTGTCAGACTCCGACGCATATCATCAGTTGACCAGTCCCGAGTATGCTTTAAAGAAAGACGGCCATACCTTGGGAATTGCCAGAAATATTACGAATTATGGAGTCCTTGTCAACCTGAGTCGTCTGAAAGAGACAGGTCATTCTCTGGAGGAAATAAAAGACTACGACAGTTTCCGGAATATCGTTGAGGGTATTACTCTGAAACGAAATGTTGACCATTACTATGCCGCGTTCGTTTCCGGTGCCATGGGAAGCATCGAAGAACAGGCTTTGACAACAAGGCTTGCAAACATTCCTTTATCTCTGGAACTGAGAGAAATCGGAAGAGGAGACCCTGACGAAATCAAAGGAGCCTATATGGATCAGTTCCATACATTCTGGGATTTGTGCATATATAACATGAATTGCTCCTATTATGATTTGAGTCCTGTCAATGAACTTCAGAGAAAGAATGAAGACAGTGCCAGAGAATTCCTTGCCGGTGACGGTGTGTTTTTTATCTGCGGCACAGAGATTTATGATTATCTGAAAAAAGACGGACGTTTATCCGATGACGAAATCGGATTCATTCCGATTTATATGGGAATCGGCGAAGAGAGCAATCAGGGCTTTGCAGCAGAAGCTGGCTGTTACTGGTGTGTGAATAAAGATGCTCCGGAGCAGAACATCAATGCAACCTTAGACTTTTTGAATTGGTGCGTTACCTCCAGGGAAGGTACGCAGGCTATGGCAGATATGGGATATGAAATTCCTTATGTGAATGCGGCTCCTTCGGAAAATCCGCTGGTTATGAAGGCTCGGGAGTATACGGATAAAGGAAAGGTTCCAATTTGCGGCAATTATGATTCCATGCCGACAGAAGCATGGCGAGATGAGGTCAATTATGAAATGGCTGCCTATGCCTCAAATCTGGGCGATTGGGGGGACGTTTTCGGAGAGTTCGTGACAGTATGGAAAGCGGAATACGCGATAAAATAACCGCTTCAGAGGAAACGGCTTTATCTTGACACCTATGTTATGCAGGTGTTATAGTATATGAAGAAAATTGTCACTATATTTTTCACATAATTATTACGGAGGATTTATCATGGCAGACGTAAAAGATTTAGTCAATGTTGCAAAAATGAAAGCCGCAGAACTCGGTGAAAAGGTCAAGAACATCGATACTGCAAGCATTAAAGATGAAGTCAAGAATCTGGATACCGGGGTCCTTTACACGAAGGCATTGGACGCAGTTGCAAAGCTTGATATCCCGGGAAAGAAGCAGGCAATTGTTGATTTTATTGACAGCCCTACGACCGCAGCGTTAAAGGAAAAGGCATATCTCCTGAAGGACTTCATGGGTTATGTTCCTTATTATGCACAGTCTGTTCCCACTATGGTCAAAGAAGGAATTCAGAAGCTCACGAAAAAGTAATCTGTCCGATGAAAAGAGCCGCGTTTGCGGCTCTTTTTTTATTGACGTAAAGTCGGGTGCTGAGTTAAAATATTTGAGTTACCGAAAGGTAAATATTTGTTGATAAGGAGGAAAAGTCATGGACGATGGAAGTAGTTCCGGTAATTTACCAGGTCGAAGTATGAAAACTGCCTTCCTCGTTCAGAGGTGGCTTTTCTGAGATCTTATTTACCGGGCTTCCTCATCTGACATTCATTAATCAAGAAGGAGGAAAACCCATGGCAGAATACACTGTCACTTTTGAAAGCACGCTGCTTTCCCTTTTGGAAGGAAAGAAATACTCGGCAATCAGAGATATTCTTTCCACGATGAACGGTGCAGATATTGCGGCGATTTTTGACGAAATCAGTTCCGAACAGATTCCGTTGCTTTTTCGGTTGCTGCCGAAGGAATTGGCTGCAGAGACGTTTGTTGAGATGCATCCCGACGATCAGGAACTGCTGATCAAGGGTTTTTCGGATGCAGAACTCCGCGAGGTTATCAATGAGCTTTATGTAGATGATGCTGCTGACCTGGTGGAGGAGATGCCTGCCAATGTAGTCCGAAGGATTCTCGCACAGGCGGATCCGCAGATGCGCAAGGAAATCAATGAAATTCTTCGTTATCCGGATAATTCGGCCGGCTCCATTATGACGACGGAGTATGTTTCCCTGAGACCGGATATGTCCGTTGATGAAGCAATCGCTCGGATTCGTAAAACAGCAGTTGACAAGGAAACAATTTACACCTGTTACGTGACTAAAAACAGAAACCTGATCGGTTATACCACGATCAAGGATATGCTTTTGGTCAAGTCCGATGAAGTTACTATCGGAGATATCATGGATCCGAATGTAATATCGGTTACGACGACGACGGACCAGGAAGATGTTGCCCAGATGTTATCCAAGTACAATTTCCTCGCATTGCCGGTTGTCGACGGAGATAATCGAATGGTAGGTATTGTAACTTTCGACGATGCTATGGACGTTCTGGAAGATGAGGCAACGGAAGACATCGAAATCATGGCCGCTATTACGCCTTCCGACAAAGATTATCTGAAATCTACGCCGTTAGATCTCTTCAAACACAGAATTCCCTGGCTGCTCTTGCTCATGGTCTCGGCGACGTTCACCGGGCTGATTATTACCGGGTTTGAAAATGCTTTGGCTGCTCAGGTGGTTCTTACGGCATTTATTCCGATGCTCATGGATACGGGAGGTAATTCCGGATCCCAATCTTCAGTAATGGTAATTCGTGCATTGTCATTGGATGAACTTGATTTTTCGGACCTTCCCTCTGTCATCTGGAAGGAAATCCGGACGGCGGTTCTTTGTGGTGTTGCCCTTGCTTTGGCCTGTTTTCTGAAAATCATGCTGATTGACCATCTCCTGATGGGGAATGATCAGGTTACGATTCTTGTCGCAGGTGTTGTCTGTGCAACGATGGCAATGACAGTTGTCGTTGCAAAGGCTATTGGGTGTACTTTGCCCATGATTGCATCAAAACTCGGCTTTGATCCGGCCGTTATGGCAAGTCCGTTTATCACTACGATTGTCGACGCCGTTTCCCTGCTTCTCTATTTTACGGTGGCAACTGCCCTGCTCCACTTATAAGCAAACCAGAAAAGACAGATATAAAATGAACCGCACCGTTTTGGTGCGGTTCATTTGCAATGAATTATACGAAATAACAGGATAGATCAGCCAAAGAAATAATTGAAGAAATCATTCATGGAGTTTCCACCGAAATTGTAGAAGTAATCGTAGGGAGTGGAGCCTGGGTACCCCTGATCGGCATTTTCCTTCTGAGTGGCGGATGAAGTGTCTACGGAAGAAACAGAAGATCCGACGATAACCGTGATTTCCTTCTCTTCGCCCTGACGGTAGATACCGAGAACCAATTCATCTTCCGGTTTGCAGCTCTGAACAATCTGAACAAAACTGCTCTGGTTATCAACGATTTCACCGTTGGCAGTAACGACAATATCATTCACCTGCAGTCCGGCTTTGGCGGCAGGACCGTCTTCGGCAACCTCTGCAATCAGACATCCGTTTTCAAGACCCGTCGCATAGAGAGTCTGTTCACTCAAGTCTGCAATAGAAACGCCGATATAAGGTTTCAGAACATAACCGTTTTCAATAATGCTCTGGACGATTTCATATACTGAGTTAATAGGAATAGCAAATCCGATGCCTTCAATGGAAGCTTCGGTTGCAGATCCGTTGGAAGAGTACTTGGCATTGGTAATTCCGACAACCTCGCCATTCATGTTGAACAGAGCACCGCCGGAGTTACCGGAATTGATGGCACAGTCAGTCTGAATCAGACTCATACTGACATTGGAGGAAAGCTGGACCGGGCGATTCAGCGCGCTTACGTAGCCCTTCGTCATGGAGAAGGTGAGCTCTCCCAGCGGATTTCCGATAGCAATAACTTCATCACCGACGCGGAGCATATCACTGTCGCCCAAAGTCACAGCTTTTAGATTTGCGTTTTCGATTTTAAGAACGGCAATGTCATTGCTTTCATCAAAACCGATAACTGCAGCATCGTATTCGGAACCGTCATATGCGGCTACGGTAACGGATTCTGAGTCTTCAATTACATGATAATTTGTCAGAATGTAGCCTTCATCTGATACAACAAATCCGGATCCCTTGGCAGCGGTACTGATTTTCTGTCCCCAGTAGTTTACAGTAGACTGCGTTGTAATTGCTACTGTGGAATTAACATTCTGCTCGTATACATCCGCGGCGTTCATTCCGGCTTTCGGGGTTTCCGGTACAGAAGTGGGAGCAGGGGCAGATGCAGGTTTCTCGGCCGGAACTTCCTCTTCAATCTCAGCCGGAAGATTTTTTCCTACCGGCTCATTTTCAACAGGTTCACTTTCCTCGGCAGGTGTTTTTCCGATGATTGAACCGATGATGCCTTTGAATCCACCGTTTTCATAGGCACCGCGATAGTCCCTGTACAGCTCTCTGCCGCCGTAATAAGCGGGGAAACCAATCAATGCACACAGGAGAAGAATCAGAAAGATTTTTAATCCCACATGCTTTTTCTTCTTTTTCTTTTTCTCCGGTTCTGCGTGTTCCGCAGTGAAGTCGATATTTTCGAATTCTGACAAAACAATCAGCTCCTTTATAATATATTCTGTGCTCATTATATCGTTTTTTATCCTGGAATAAAGATGATATTATGTCTAAATCATTAATAATATATGAACACGGAAAAGATTATTCCAAAAAATAAAAAAAAGGAATATAATGAGAAACATGAAAATATTAAAACTTATTCTTCTGATTTTGGCATGCGTTCTGGCGGCCTTCCTGGCATTGAATATTGTGTTTTTCCTGATTCTGCTGTTGCTGGCGATTCCTGTAAAGAAGCGCCCGATTGAGAAGCAAAAGCAGATTTACCGCTGGGCCTGTGTTGCATTTTCTGCCTGGGCCTGCGGTTTGGCAGGAGTGAAAATATGTGTTACAGGAAAAGAACTGTTGCCGATTACAGGGCGGTTTGTTTTTGCCTGTAACCACAGGAGCCTGTTTGATCCGCTTTCTGCATTGGTTGGATTGAGGAATTATAATATTTCCTTTATTTCAAAACCTTCCAACATGGATATTCCTGTTTTGGGCAGTCTGGCGTGGGCAGCGGGCTTCCTTCCCATTGACCGTGAAAATGACAGAAATGCCTTGGCGACGATTCTGCAGGCAATTAAATATTTAAAATCTGATTTGTGTTCAGTCGGTATATACCCGGAAGGAACCAGATGCAAAGAAGAAGGCGTGCTCCTTCCATATCATCCCGGCTCATTCAAGCTTGCGCAAAAGGCGAAAGTACCGCTTGTGATTGCATCATCAAAGAATGCCGATCAGGTTTTCAAGAATATATTTAGAAGAAGAACGAATATTTATCTTGATATTCTTGAGGTCATCCCGCCGGAGAGACTTTGCGAAATGGGTACAGCAGAAATCGCTGAATATGCACAGAAAATCACAGAGGAGCACTTGTATGGGGAATAAGGCACTGGTTACCGGTTCATCCAGAGGAATCGGAGCAGCTGTTGCCAAAGCTCTTGCGAAGGACGGCTGGGAAGTTACGGTAAATTTCATAGAGCAGTTTGAAAAGGCAAATGCTGTGGCGGCGGAGGTCGGCGGTATTGCGTATCAATGCGATGTTTCCGATTATGATGCCGTCCAAAATATGGTGCGGGAATGCGGGCCGTTTGATTTGCTGGTAAATAATGCCGGGATTGCAGAGCAGATGCAGTTTCAGGATATTACAAAGGAAAAGTGGGACAGGCTGTTCGGTGTGAACCTCGGCGGTTGTTTTAATTGCTGTCAGGCAGTTCTGCCGCATATGTTGCACGAACACTCCGGATGTATTATCAATATCAGCTCCATCTGGGGTTTGCATGGTGCTTCCTGCGAGGTGGCATATTCATCAACAAAGCATGCCATTGTTGGTCTGACCCGTTCTTTGGCGGCTGAACTTGCACCCACGGGAATCCGGGTAAACTGTGTGGCACCCGGCGTGATTGATACGGATATGGTTCAGGTGTTAGGTCAGGAAACGCTGGAAATGTTGGCAGAGGAGATTCCTCTTCGCCGATTGGGATTGCCGGAAGAAATCGCAGCTACGGTTGTACATCTGGCAAAATCCAGCTATACAACCGGACAGGTTTTTTCTGTTGATGGAGGATTTATAATCTGATGATAATGACCGACTTGCTCGCAAAGAAACGTGACGGCGAGGAACTGACAAAAGAAGAAATCGATGAAATGATTTCCGGATACGTCAGGCGGACGATTCCAGATTATCAGATGTCTGCCATGTGTATGGCTATTCTCCTGAACGGTATGACGGAACAGGAAATATTCAATCTTACGATGGCAATGACGTATTCAGGCGATACGCTGAATTTGGACGGAATTGAAGGGATCAAGGCGGATAAGCATTCCACAGGTGGCGTCGGGGATAAAACAAGTCTGGTTCTTTGCCCGATTATGGCGGCCTGTGGTCTGAAAATTGCAAAAATGTCAGGAAGAGGCTTGGGGCACACCGGCGGTACGATTGATAAGCTCGAGAGCTTTCCGGGATTTGTAACGGGAATTACGGAAGAGCAGTTTATTGATAATGTGAACAGAATCGGAATTGCCATTGCCGGTCAGACGGCAAATCTGGACCCGGCGGATAAACTGCTGTATGCTTTAAGGGACGTTACCGGTACGGTTCCTTCAATCCCCCTGATTGTAAGTTCCATTATGTCCAAGAAACTGGCTGCCGGCGCAGATGTCATAGTGCTCGACGTAAAGTGCGGCGACGGGTCATTTATGAAGGATTTCGAAAGTGCGGAGCAGCTTGCCGAGTCTTTGATAAAAATAGGAAACAAAGCAGGGAAAAAGTGCTCGGCAGTGATTACGGATATGGATCAGCCGCTCGGTTATGCCGTCGGCAATGCAATTGAAGTAAAAGAAGCTATTGCTGTCCTCAATGATGAAATGGAAGGGGATTTGCTGGATCTGTGCCTGACCATCGGATCCCGTATGCTGGTGCTTTCCGGGCTTGCTGAAGATGAGTCGGACGCCGGTGTCAAGATGATTACGGCAATCAAAAGCGGTGCTGCCCTCGAAAAGCTTGCCGACATGGTAGAAGCACAAGGCGGCGACAGAAGTGCGGTATATGATATTTCAAAATTACCCGCAGCAGAATATGAGGTTGACGTAAAGTCTAAAAAACAAGGTTATGTTAACAAAATACATGCCGAAAAAATTGGCCTCATTTCCATGGGATTGGGAGGAGGCCGCATGACCAAGGAAGATGAAATCGATTTGGCAGTCGGCCTGGTCCTGAACCGGAAAGTGGGAGACCGAGTGGAAATCGGAGACGTTCTTGCCACAATCCACGGAAATGACGAAGCCAAGATGCAGATTGCATTGGATGCTCTTCCGGACTGTTTTGAATTTTGCGATAATCCTGTGACGAAGCCGAAGTTTATAAAGGCAATCTTATAATTGACTTTTTCGTATGCTTCGCCATTCGGGCATATATTGGTCCAGTATGGATTTGAATTTTTCACCGTGGCTCGCCTCTTTCAGGTGGGCCATTTCATGTAGTACAACATAATTTAAAAAGTCGTCGCTCTTGAATGCAAGATGAGAGTTAAAGGTTAATACGCCTGTCTTTGTGTTGCAGGTGCCCCAGACGCTTTTCATTTTCCTAAGCTTCCATTGGCTGGGATGCAGCCCGGTCTGCAGTTCCCAATGGGAAACCATAGGAGCAATCCGCGCCCTTAGCTGAAGTATGTCTTCCTCTGTCGGATCTCTTTTCAGATCTTCGGATTGACGAATTGTTTCCTGCTGTTTTTTCAGAATCCATTCGGTTCTTGACTGAATGAATCGTATGATTATCGCCTCGGGGCAGAGCAGGGGAGCGGAGACTTCAACCTTGCCCTCCGGTCCCTTGATACGAAGATTGATGTTTTTTATTTTTTTCCTGGTGAGAGAGATTTCAATTCCGTTGACGGTCAGCTTTTCCATGATTTCCTTTAAGACAAAGAGCCTGTTTTTACACAGGCTCTTTTGCATTTGATATGTTATTGAACGGCGTGAACCCGAACATATTGGAGAACAACACCAAGACCGGAGGCATTCAGACTCTTGCCGTTTGCTTCCGTATAGGAGGCACGTAATCCGCCGGAACCATCGCCCAGATTTTCGGCAACATCCAGATAATATGCGCCGGTATCACGGCATACAAGCTGGACCCAGTCGTTTCCGTCGGACATCATTGTAATCGTCAATCCGTCCGGCCCGGAATAATCTTCTGTTACGGAACAAAGCCCCATGCACACAATTACCGTTTCCGGGGATGCAGACTGGATATCAGAAATGAGCTTCTCGTAATTGTTAATAAAGGTGTCTTTATCAACTGAAGAGAGTCCGTCTGTTCCGATGCCGATGTATAGGACGCGAGGTTTGGCAATCATTGCAGCGTTAGCCGGAGATATCTCGCTTCCGTCATTTGGAAACTTGATCAGCTGGTCATTCAACGAACTGATGGGAAGAGAATTGGAGGAACTGCCCCAAACCTGGGAAGCGTTCAGCAAATTCTTGCTTCGCAATCCAATGAAAGTACTGTCTACCAGGAACTTGACGGAGTTGTCACTCAGATAAGATTCTCCGGGATCAGGAACTTCATTGAGAACATTCAAAGTACCTCGCTGATTTCCGCTGCCGATGTCCGTACCGTCCGAAACTGCAGTCTCAGAGGAATCGGATTTGGAGGACGGAACCTTCGCCTCGGAGGAAATATCCAGAGACAGGCTGTCCCGTTTTCCGCCGTACCGATGAAGGGATACATACAAAAGACCGAAACTGACAGAAACGACACATACTGCGATGCAGATAAACCAGATTATGTTTTTAATTTGTGTCAGTCTGTCGTTTATGATTTATTCCTCTTCAGCAGCCTTAGCTTCAGCAATGACCTTCTCCTGAACATTGCCGGGAGCTTCCTGGTAACGTACAAACTTGCAGGTGAACGTTCCGGCACCCTGTGTCATGGAACGAAGATCGATGGTGTAGGTAGTCATCTCAGCCATAGGAACTTCAGCCTCAATAGTGGTCATACCGTCGTCTGCCGGCATGGAACCCATCATTGTTCCGCGACGTTTGGAGTTGATGTCACCGATAATTGCACCCTGATATTCATCAGGAATGGTTACGAAGAGCTGTCCGATCGGCTCAAGAATGGTGGGCTTTGCATTGGGAATGCCTTCCTGATAGGCAAGACGTGCAGCTGTCTGGAATGCCATATCGTTGGAGTCAACGGGATGGTAGGAACCGTCGTACAGTGTTGCCTTCAGACCAACCAGAGGATATCCGGCAAGAACGCCCTTGACGACAGCATTGCGAAGTCCCTTTTCAACGGAGGGGAAGAAGTTCTTCGGAACAGCACCGCCGAATACTTCCTCAGCGAAGATCATTTCGTCCTGTTGTTCCTGGGGTTCAAAGCGAATCCAGACATCACCGAACTGGCCGGAACCGCCGGACTGCTTCTTATGACGGCCGTGAGCTTCCACTTTGCTTCTGATCTTTTCACGATAGGCAACCTTGGCAGGAAGCAGTTCGGTCTCAACATTGTAAAGGTTCTTCAGTTTGTTAGTCAGAACGCCAATCTGAATGTCACCGGCACCGGAGATGACCATCTGGTGGGTCTCGGGATTGTTGACAACAGTGAAGGAAATATCTTCTTCGTTCAGTTTGGTAAGACCTGCAGCAACCTTGTCATCCTGGCCCTTGGTTTTCGGAGCAATTGCCATGGAATACATGGGTTCCGGAATGCTGATAACAGGAGCTTCAATATCTTCCTTGGAATCCGTGACGACGTCGCCGGTTTTCCAGTCCATCTTGCCGATGGCAACGATATCGCCGCAGCAGGCATCGGACACTTCTGTGGTCTTCTTTCCGCACATGTTGTAGATACGGCCGAGTTTATCATTGGAGGAAGCACGCTGATTTCTCAGAGTTACGCCGTTTTCTAACTTTCCGGAAAGAACTTTGACAAGGGAGAATTTTCCGAACTTGTCGGAGATTGTCTTGAACACAAAGCCTGCAACAGGGGCAGCCTTTTCAGCAGGAGCGGGGCAGTAGTCTGCAATGCCCTGCAGAATAGCCTGAGTACCTACATTGGTCATAGCATCGGATGCAAATACGGGAACAACACTGCGCTCAGCAACACCGACCTTCAATCCTTCAATCAGATCGCTTTCAGAGAGTTCCATGGTTTCGAAGAATTTCTCCATGAGCTCTTCGGTGGCACCGGCAGCAGCTTCCGTCAGCTCTTCGCGGAGAGCCTGCGCTTTGTCTGCATCAGCAGCGGGGATGGCGGCTTTTTCTGTCTTGTTGCCATTGGTCATATAGGCAGTATTGTGAACCAGGTCAATGACACCTTTACCGTCGCTGGTAGGAATGGTTACAGGACATACGATGCTGCCGTACTTGCCCTTCAGAGCTTCCAGAACTGCAAAATAATCACCGTGCTCTTCGTTGCATTTTGTGATGGCGAACATAACGGACTTACCTGCATTTTTGATGTACTTCCAGCTGCGTTCAGCACCGACAGTCAGACCGTCTTTTGCGGTGCAGGCAATCATACCGCACTCGGCAGCAGAGATGGCGCAAAGAGCGTCACCGGCAAAATCAAAGAAACCCGGGCAGTCAAGAACGTTGATCTTGTTTCCGCCGAAGTTTACAGGTGCAACAGCCAGCGAGATGGAAATCTGGCGGGCGACTTCTTCAGAATCGGAGTCACAAACGGTATTTCCGTCGGCAACCTTTCCCATTCTGTCAATCGCGCCGGTAATGTAGAGCATGCTCTCGGCCAGACTGGTCTTGCCGCTGTTGGCATGACCCATTAAGGCAATATTACGAATATTTTTGCTTTCCATGATGCTTCCTCATTTCTTGTATACTTTATTTTAATTCAAGCTTTGCTATTATACATGATTTGCGCTATAATCGCAATATGAAAAAAATTCGATTGGTACTTTTCGTCTTTTCGTTCCTGCTTTTGTGCGGCTGCGGAAGATCTGAAAAAGCCGACCGGCCTCAATACGAGGTGGTTGACGGTCAGGTGGTAAAAATTGACGGAGAATCGGGAGAGTACAGCATTGTTCCCGATTTTCGCAATGAAGACGCTGTGCTCCTGAATCCCGAAAACGCTCAGGGAGATGACAGCTCCGTGGCAATTACAGACGGAATAGCAGTCTCCATGGAGAATTTTTCGCAGGAAGAATACAATTCTCTTTCTTCGGCGGATGCGGGAAAGGTCGGAGAGCTGAAGGACACTCTTCAGAAAGCGGCAGAGGCATGCCGGGAAACGTATTCCAATGCCGACAAAGGGAGTGCGCTGAATGTGGATTTAAGCCAGTCGGTAATTGCGGCGATGGTTTCGGATATATCCTCTGTCGGTATTCCATGCACAGACAGCCTCGGGAATTGTAATATGCAGTCCTGGGAGGTTCTGGACGAATTCGGAAAGAGTATCTATATCACATCCGGCTACATCTCCGGTACGTATGTCCTCGTTTACCCGGACGGGCACCTGACGGGTTTCTGCCTTTCCAGAGAATCCGGAATCTGGCATTTGCTGGCCGTATCGGGTGAGTGGGAAGCGAATGGATCGCTCCGCTTCTTCTCGGAAGGAAGATACAGTGTAGGCGGTGTCAACTATACGAAAAAAGGCTGGCTGATTTTTTCTCGAAATACTTCAGACTTTGATGCAAACCAGAAGGCCAACACCGGAGAATATACCATGGTGCGTGTGCAGCCTTACAACAGCGATTACCGCGCACTCTGTGACAGATACATAGAACCGATTGGCTATTTTGAGAATAATCTGTTCATCACCGATTGGTCGCAGGCCAATTTCGGTCCTGTTGATTTCAACAGCTTGTATGCATATATCTTTGGAATGTACAACGGAACAGATATGCTGTCCTCCTACAATGTGCGCTCATACTACAAGGCATTCCGGAATACCAGGCTGTACGTTGTTCCCACGGATATATTTGAAAACAACGTGGGATGCTATTTCAATATTGACAATTCCACACTGAAAGCCATTTCGGACTATTCCTATGAAGCCGGAGGATATTTCTTCCTTGGCTACAATACGGATTACTACAATGTCACGCCGAGAACGCCATCACCGGAAGTAACAGATGTAACGTATAACTCGGACGGTTCTCTGACGCTTACCGTGGATGCCGTCAACAGGTGGTACGGAACGGACTGTGCCTTTACTCACAGGCTGACGGTGATGCCGACGAAAACAGGATTCTATTATGTTTCCAATGAACTTTTCAGGAGTGAAAACAACATCCTGCCGGAGAATAAGCTTTCCGGACTTCTGGATGTAGAAAAGGAAAAACTGAAGTAATTGAACAAGATCACATCCAGAAAAAATGAGTATATTCAGATGCTCCGAAGCGGAAACACGGAAGGGTGCATCTGTACCGGCATGAAAATGCTGGAAGAGGCGGAAAAAGCCGGAGCGAAGGTTACATCAATCCTTTGGAAGGACGAGCCGGGAGTATTCGAGAATTGCCCGGTACAGTATTGCGCACCGGCAGATCTCTTTGATTACGCATGCCCGCAGAAGAACTCCCCGGGGCCGGTTTTCACTGCGATTCCGATGATTGAAGAGCGCGAAATCCACAGCGCGATTGTTCTTGAAAATGTTCAGGATCCGGGGAACGTAGGGACAGTGATTCGTACGGCCAATGCTTTCGGTATCGATGCTGTCTACCTTCTCGGAGACTGTGCCAGACTCGGCAATCCGAAGACTGTCCGGGCTACGATGGGCTCCTGTTTCTGGGAACAGGTTATAGAACAGGAGTTTCCTTCCATTCCCATGTATGCAGCGGTCCTTCGGCCAGATGCGAAAGACCTTCGGGAAATGAATCTGAAAAACTGCGCAGTTGCTATCGGCAGTGAAGGACACGGGCTCAGTGAGGAACTGATTGCAAAGTGTGCCGGGTCGGTTATCATTCCTATGACGGAGCGGGCAGAATCTTTGAATGCCGCGGTTGCTGCTTCTGTCTGCATGTGGGAAATGAGCCGCTGATGAAAGAAGTCTGTAAAATATCCATAGGGGATACAAGGTATCCGGAGCTGTTGAGGCATATTTACAATGCTCCGGAATTTTTGTATGTCCGGGGAGAGTTTCCGGATTTTCAGAGGGAAACGGCTATTTCCGTTATCGGTACGCGCCGTGCCAGTCCCTACGGTCTGAAAATGGCAAGAAAACTGGGGTATGAGATTGCAAAGTGCGGGGCATTGATTGTTACCGGAATCGGTTCTGAGATTGATTCCGCTGCCGCGGAGGGAGCAATTCAGGCCGGAGGGAAGGTGATCGCCGTCCTCGGTACTCCGGTGGAAAATCCAAAGTCTGTTCTGGCAGAAAAAATCTCCGAAAACGGTGCGCTCATATCCGAGTATCCGCGGGGAACTGTGCCGCAGAAAGCCTTCTTTAAGATGCGCAACCGTATTGCGGCAGGAATATCTGTGGGAGTTCTTGTTGTGGAAGCTCCGGAGCGTTCGGGAACCCGGCTTTTCGTAACGGAAGCGCTGAATCAGGGGAAAGATATCTTCGCCGTCCCCGGGAATGCAGACAGCGAAATGAGCTCAGGAACCATCCGCCTGATTAAGGAAGGAGCCAAAATGGTAACCCATGGCTGGGAGGTCGCCGAAGAATATCCCCGGCGTCTGCATCCCGAAATATGTGAGGATTATTGGGCGGAATCCACCGTACTGCCAGTGAAACAACCGAAGAAAATTATTGTTGACAAGAAAAACGCAGGCAGATATATTGACGTAACAGAAATACCGAAGGACTTGTCAGAATCGGAGACATTGATTTATCAGGCTGTAAGCGAGGGGTGCCGTTCTACGGATGAAATTGTGGCAAAGACGGGCCTTCCCGTATCTGCAGTATCCGGCAAACTTACGATGCTCCAGATTAAAGGCCTGATTCGTAAGGACCCTTCCGGTTTGACGATTAACAGAAAATGAGGAACTGAAAATGGCAGAAAATCTTGTGATTGTGGAATCTCCTGCAAAGGCAAAGACAATTGAGAAATATCTTGGCAAGGATTACAAGGTCAGAGCCTCGATGGGACACCTGAGAGATCTTCCCAAGAGCACCATGGGCATTGACCTTGAAACCTTTGAACCGAAATATATTCCGGTCCGTGATCGCGCGGATATTATCAAGGAGCTGAAGAACGAAGCCAAGAAAGCCGACATGGTTTATCTGGCAACGGACCCTGATAGAGAAGGAGAAGCTATATCCTGGCATTTGAAGGAACTTTTGGGACTTCAGGAAGAAAAGGCCCGTCGTGTGACTTTCAATGAGATTACGAAGAAGGTCGTGACAGACAGCATTCAGAATCCGAGAGATATTGATGAAAACCTGGTGGATGCTCAGCAGGCCCGCCGTGTTTTGGACAGAATTGTCGGTTATGAGCTGAGCCCGATGCTTTGGAAGACGATTAAATACGGCTTGTCTGCCGGAAGAGTTCAGTCTGTGGCGGTCCGCATGGTTGTGGATCGGGAAGAGGAAATCAAAAACTTCAATAAGGAAGAGTACTGGCTTCTCGATGCCCACCTCGAAAGTGCAGACGGAACCAGATTTACCGCCAGATATTTCGGCGAAGACGGTTCGGATAAGCGTCAGGCGCTCAAGTCCAGGGAAGAAGTCGACAAGGTCCTGGAAGCTGTCAAAAAGGATTCCTTCGTTGTCCGCTCCATTAAGAAAACAGAAAAATCAAAGACCCCTGCGCCTCCGTTCATTACATCTACGCTGCAGCAGGAAGCTTCCCGCCGTCTGAATATGACACCGAAGCGGACGATGATGATTGCCCAGCAGCTCTATGAGGGCGTGGAGATTACCGGCAGAGGAAGCATCGGACTGATTACCTACATGCGTACTGATTCCCTCCGTCTGTCTGACGAAGCGCTCAGAGCGGCAGCAGAGTATATTCGCGGTCATTTCGGAGAAGCCTACTGTCCTTCCAAGCCCAGAACGTTCAGAACCAGAGCAGGCGCGCAGGACGCACATGAAGCTATCCGTCCTACGGATGTATTCCTTTCTCCCGATGTTGTCAGGAAGGATCTGACGAAGGATCAGTACGCTCTCTACCGTCTGATCTGGGGCAGATTCACTGCTTGCCAGATGGCCAATGCCATATATGACAGCGTTACGGTTGATGCAGTTGCCGGCGGGTACGATTTCCGTGCGAACTGTTCAGAGATTCGTTTCAAAGGATATACCGCTGTTTACGAAGAAGCCAGGGATGAAGAGTCCAATGAACCGGAAAGTCCCCTGCCCGCTGTTCAGACGGGGGAAGCACTGAAACTGCACAAGATGAATGCCGACCAGCAGTTTACGCAGCCGCCTTCCCGCTATACGGAAGCAACGCTGATTCGCGCAATGGAGGAAAAGGGCATCGGCCGTCCTTCCACTTATGCAACTACGGTTTCTACCATTTCTTCCCATGATTATGTCATAAAAGAAGGAAAGTATCTGATGCCGACGCCGCTCGGAGAAACGGTCACCGGCTTTTTGAAGGAACATTTCCCGGACATTGTTGACCTGGGATTTACCAGCGATATGGAAGAAAATCTGGACAGTATCGAAGCTGGAAATCAGAAGTGGAAGTCGGTTATCAAAGATTTCTACGGAGGATTCTCCGGTGAGATGGAGAAGGCAGCCAAGGAAACCGAAGGCGTCCGAATCAAGGTTCCGGATGTGGAAACAGATGAAATCTGCGAGCTTTGCGGAGCCAATCTGGTGAAAAAGAAGGGAAGGTTCGGCTATTTTCTTGCCTGCCCCAATTTCCCGGAGTGCACTTTCACGAAGCCGATTGTCATTGAAATGCCGGGCTGTTGCCCTAAATGCGGCGGAAAGATTCTGAAAAAGGCATCCCGGAATGGAAATGCCTATTATTCCTGCCAAGAGAACAGAGTCGAATGCATGTTCCGGGTCAGTGAAAAGCCGGACGGTGACACCTGCCCCAAATGCGGGAAAAAGGTCATGGAGTCAACGGATGCTGAAGGTAAAAAGTTTTGGGCATGCGAAGACAATTTCGTCAGAAAATGTGATTTTATCACCTGGGATGTTCCTACAAAGGACTTCTGTCCTGTCTGCGGAAAGACTTTGTTTAAGAGGAGTGGGAGAGGGCAGAACAAGACCTTCTGCGAGAATCCTTCCTGCGAAGCGTTTGTCCCGATAGAAAAAAGAGGATATAAGGCAAAGAAATAATTATGTTAACTGTAATCGGAGCCGGTTTGGCCGGCTCTGAAGCTGTATATCAGCTTGCAAAAAGAAACATTGATGTCCGCCTTTATGAAATGAAACCCGGCAAGATGACGCCTGCCCACAAGAGTCCCGGATTTGCTGAGCTGGTATGTTCCAACTCTCTCCGCTCGGATGAACTGACGAATGCGGTTGGGCTTCTGAAAGCTGAAATGCGAAAGATGGGCTCTCTGATTATGGAGAGCGCAGACGTGAACCGAGTACCGGCCGGCGGGGCTTTAGCCGTGGACAGAGCAGGTTTTTCCGAGTATATTACGGACAAAATCCGATCCCTCTCCAATGTTGAAGTAATTGAGCAGGAAGTCTGTTCGATTCCCGAGGGAGAGGTTATCATTGCATCCGGCCCGCTTTCTTCAGAGCCGATTGCGGAACAGATTTCACAGCTTTGCGGCGCTGAGGGACTTCACTTCTATGATGCAGTTGCCCCGATTGTCAGTCTGGAGAGCGTAGATATGGGGAATGCCTTTTTTGCCTCCCGATATGACAAAGGAACTCCGGATTATGTTAACTGCCCAATGAACCGTGATGAGTATCTCGCATTCGTCGGTGAGCTGCAGAATGCCAAAGAGGCAGAAATCCACGGGTTCGATGACGGTGCTGTTTTTGAAGGGTGCATGCCAGTGGAAGTGATGGCAAGAAGAGGGATTGATACGCTGCGCTATGGCCCTCTGAAGCCGGTTGGCCTTATTGATCCGAGAAATGGAAAAGAAAATTATGCGGTTGTCCAGCTGCGGAAGGATAACGCAGCGGGTACCCTGTATAATCTGGTTGGGTTCCAGACACACCTGACCTGGCCGGAGCAGAAGCGGGTGTTTTCTATGATTCCCGCCCTGAAGAATGCGGAGTTCCTGCGTTATGGCGTCATGCACAGAAATACCTATCTGAATTCCCCGCAGCTGCTGGATTCGTATTACCGCCTTCGTGCGAATCCGAGAATCAGTTTTGCCGGTCAGATGACAGGCGTAGAAGGATACGTGGAATCCGCAGCTTCCGGAATGCTTGTCGGATTGGAGACTGCGGCAAGAGTTCTCGGTCTGGCCAGTGTGGACTTCCCGGCGGAGACGGCAATCGGTTCGCTGGCCCGCTATATTTCCGGTGGGAGTGTAGGTGATTTTCAGCCGATGAATATCAACTTCGGTTTGATTACCCCTTTGGCATACCGGGTAAAAGGCAAGAGAAACAAAAATATGGAGATTTCAAAAAGATCTCTCGAAATCATAGATCAACTTATGGAAGAAAAGGAGATTTTTCGGCTGTGAGAATCATTGTTGATGCGTTTGGAGGAGACAACGCTCCGAAGTGCAATGTGGAAGGAGCGGTACGTGCCAAAAGAGAGCTCGGAGTTGACATAACTCTCGTTGGCATCGAAAATGAGATTAAAAACCAATTGAAAATACTTGGAGTATCTCCGGAAGAGGTTGACATAATCAATGCAACCGAGATCGTAACGATGGAAGATGATCCCTCAACGGCAATCCGGAAAAAGAGAGATTCTTCCATGGCAGTAGCACTGAAGCTGCTGGCTGACGGGCAGGGAGATGCCATGGTCTCTGCCGGATCGACGGGAGCGCTTCTCACCGGAGCCACGCTCACTGTTAAGAGAATCCGAGGAATCCGCAGAGCTGCGCTTGCACCGGTTCTGCCGGCAGGAGAGAACGGGGTAATGCTGATTGACTGCGGTGCCAATGTGGACTGCACGGCAGAATACCTTCTCCAGTTTGCCTACATGGGGAATTTCTATGCTTCCAAGATTATGAACTGCCCGAATCCAAGAATCGGTCTTCTCAATGTTGGAACCGAAGATACCAAAGGCGGTGAACTGCAGCATAATGCTTTCCGTCTCCTGAAGGAAGCTTCGGATGCCGGCCGCATCAACTTCATCGGCAACATTGAAGGAACCACGGTTTTCTCCGGAGATGTGGATGTCGTTGTATCTGACGGTTTTACCGGAAATGTTCTGCTGAAGACGACGGAAGGCGTCATTAAGTTTATCCTGAGATCTTTGAAGGGCGTTTTCTACAAGAACCTGGTTTCAAAGCTGGCGGCTGCGATTCTCAAGAGCGGTCTGACGGATATGAAGAAATCTCTCGATGTAAATGAAGTCGGCGGCACGGCACTGATCGGTATTTCGAAGCCGGTTATCAAGGCACACGGGTCTTCAAATTCCGATGCAATTTTTGCCGCAATTCGTCAGGCAAAGGCTTTTGCAGAGAGCGGGATCATTGAAGACATCAAAGACAATATCGACCTGATGAAGGTCAAAGAGGGAAATGACTGAACTGGAAGAAAAGATTCATTATACTTTTCAGAACCCGGACCTGCTGCAGACGGCACTGACGCATTCCTCGTATACAAACGAAAAGGGCGGGGAAAACTATGAACGGCTGGAGTTTTTGGGAGATTCCGTCCTGGGGTTTGTTGCGGCAGATGTTCTTTTCCACCATACGCCGGAACTGCCGGAGGGTCTGATGACGATGCTTCGTTCCAAACAGGTATGCTCCCGGGGCTTATACAGTTCCGCCCGAAAGCTGAATCTGGGAAAATATATGATTCTTTCCCGCGGAGAAGAAAAAAGCGGCGGGAGAATGCGAAAATCCATCCTGGAAGACATGATGGAGTCACTCATTGCGGCAATATATCTGGATGCCGGAATCGAAGAAGCCAGGCGCTTCATCAGAGAATTTGTCCTTGCCGATATTGATTTCAATGTTACCGATACAGCAGCGGACAATAAAAGCCGTTTGCAGGAGTTTCTGCAGAAGAACGGCAGTGCGGATATCCGCTATGAAGAGGTTTCCGAGTCCGGACCGGACCATGACAAAAGCTTTGTATGCTCTGTCCTGCATGACGGAACGGAGATTGGAAGAGGTTCCGGAAAAACGAAAAAAGAGGCGCAGCAGGCCGCTGCCGGAGAAGCGCTGAGAAAGTTGGAATCCGGCGAAATCTGAATAATACTCTGACGGGGCGTAACCCCGAAACAATTCTGCATGTTACCGGCGATATAGACGAAAAACATAGAATAGGAGCAATCTGATTATGAAGACAGCATTGATTAACGGCACGATTCTGGACGGAACGGAAAATATCCGTCCGATAGAAGGAAAAGCAATACTGATTGACGGCAATAAGATCACTGCAATCGCAGATGAGGTGCCGCAGGGTTATGAAACAGTAGATCTGTCCGGTAAGTACATTATCCCCGGACTCATCAACATGCACGTCCATATTCCGGCCAGCGGAAAGCCTAAAAAGAAACAGACAAATTATGAAGCTCTCGGAAAGCTTCTGAAGTTCCGCACGGTACAGAAGGTCATCTATAAAATGTGCGAAAACTACGTGAAAGACGAAGTGTATTCCGGAACTACCACGATTCGTGCAGTAGGCGGCGTGATGGATTTTGATACCCGTCTCCGTGACAGAATTAACGAAGGAAAGGCGGTAGGTCCCCGAATCATCGCCTGCGACTATGCAGTCTCTGTTCCGGGCGGTCATATGACGGGTACCGTGGCATTGCCAGCAAACAGTGCTGAAGAAGCAGTCTCTATGGTAGAGAATCTGCATTCTCTCGGTGTTGATCAGATTAAACTGATGATTACCGGCGGCGTTCTGGATGCGATTGTCCCCGGAGAACCGGGAGTCCTTCGCATGCCGAAAGACTATGTCAAAGCCTGCTGTGAAAAAGCCCATGAGCTGGGGCTTAAGGTTGCCGCACATGTAGAGGCAACAGAAGGAATGGAAATCGCACTGGAATGCGGTGTGGATACGATTGAACATGGCGGCAAACCCAATGAAAGGACTACAGCGCTGTTCAAGAAAAACGGTTCAGCTCTGATTGCCACGATTTCCCCGGCCCTTCCTTTTTCTGTGATGGACGAAGAAAGCGCCTTCACATACGGCATTACGGAGACCGGCCTGATTAACGGGAAAGCTCTGTTTGCCAATATGCTCGACTGTATCAGAACCTGCCGTGAGAACGGAATTCCCGTAGGTCTGGGAACCGATGTAGGCTGCCCGTTTATTACCCACTATGATATGTGGCGGGAACTCTACTGGTATAATAAATACTTCGGCGTGTCCCCGGCAGAATGCATCTATTCCGCAACGGGTCTCAATGCAAAAATCGCGGGGATTGATTCGGAAGTCGGTACGATTGAAGCCGGAAAAAGTGCGGATCTCATAATTCTTGACAAAAATCCGCTGGAGGATCTGTCGGTACTTCGCAATCCGGAAAGCGTCTGGTTCTGCGGAAAGAAAGTGAACGGAAAACCGAAGAAGTTCGCTGTCGTGGAAAAAGAACTGGATAAAATGATGTAACAGAGGGGGCTCTTTTTTAAGAGCTCCTTTTTTGTACCGGTTCTGCCGGGTTTTGGCCTCAGGAAACTATTCAAAGAAGCACCATTATGATATACTGTCAGCACCAATAATTCAGGAAGGAATCTATGGCAAAAAACAGCATTATTCCAATATTTGTTCCGCATCTGGGTTGTCCGCACAAGTGCGTGTTCTGCAACCAGAATCACATTTCGGGTGCAATAAAACCGCCGGATGCAGAATTTGTCCGGCAGGAAGTCAGTCGGTTTCCCGATGCCGAGGTGGCTTTTTATGGCGGTTCCTTTACCTGTATTCCGGTTTCGCAGCAGGAGGAACTGCTTTCAGCAGCGGCAGGGCACAGAATCCGCCTTTCCACCCGCCCGGATGCCGTCAGCGAGGAGATTCTCCAGCGGTTGATTCGCTGCGGTGTCGAAACCGTAGAGCTGGGAGCGCAGAGTATGGACGATGATGTGCTGAGAGCTTCCGGGAGAGGGCATACTTCTGCGGATGTCGTCAATGCTTCTGCGCTGGTGAAAGAAGCAGGACTGCATCTGATCCTTCAGATGATGACAGGATTGCCGGGGGACAGCCTTGAAAAAACGATTGCCACGGCAAATCGAATTGCAGAATGCAATCCGGACGGCGTGCGAATCTACCCGACGGTCATCGTGAAGGACACGGAACTGTATGATCTGTGGACGGAGGGGAAGTACCGGGAACACACGGTGGAAGAAGCTGTCGCGTGGTGCAGCGAGATTTTGCCCGTATTTGAAAGCCGAAACATTCCGATTATTCGTCTCGGCCTGAATCCGACGGATGATTTATCCGCAGGAGATGCCGTGGGCGGTGCCTATCATCCGGCCCTCGGAGAGCTGGTGCGCTCGCGGGTAATGCGCAATCTTCTGGAGGAGAAAGTGTCAGAAGAAGTGAAATCGGGAAGGAAGGATATTGTGCTGACAGTGCCTGTAGACAAGCTGAGTCAGGCAATCGGGCAGCACAGATGTAACATAGAATACCTCAAGAACAAATATTACTTGCAAAGCCTTAAAATATTAATGTATAATAAATAAGTTATGTATTTGAAAGCACTTGAGATACAGGGATTTAAGTCATTCCCTGAGAAAACCAGGCTCACTTTTGAAAGAGATGTTACTGCAATTGTTGGGCCGAACGGTTCCGGAAAATCGAATATTGCCGATGCAATTTTGTGGGTTTTGGGGGAACAGCGTACTAAGACCCTGCGCGGTGCCAAGATGGAAGATGTTATTTTCGGAGGCACTGCCATAAGGGCCCCTATGGGTTATGCCGAGGTCTCGCTGATTCTTGACAATACAGCTCATATTTTTGAAACGGAAAGCACAGAAGTCGAACTGACCCGCCGGTATTACCGAAGCGGGGACAGTGAATACTTCATAAATCGGGAGCAGGTTCGTCTGAAGGATCTGAATGGTCTCCTGATGGATACGGGGCTTGGGCGTGACGGATATTCCGTTATCGGTCAGGGAAGAATTGCCGAGATTGTATCCACGAAGTCCACAGACAGAAGAGAAGTTTTTGACGAGGCAGCCGGCATTTCCCGTTATCGTTATCGAAAAGAAGAAGCTGAGCGGCGTCTGGAAAAAACAGATGACAATCTTCTTCGTATCAATGACAAGATAGAAGAGCTGGAAATGCAGGTCGGTCCTTTGAAGCATCAGAGCGAGATTGCAAAGAAGTTCCTTGTTCTTCGCGACGATTTGCGTGTCAGAGAAGTCTCCGCCTGGATGACGACTCTGGATAAGCTTCACGAACGGGCGGATGCCGTCAATCTGGAATTTGAGCAGACCAGGGCGGAACTGGAAAAAGCCAAATCCGATCTGGAGTCTCTTTATGCGGCTTCCGACAGCATTACGGAGCGCATGCACCGCAAAGATGAGGAGAGCGAGTCGGCAAGGGAGCGCCTATCCGGAGCAGAAGCAGATTCTGCGGAATGCCAGTCTGCCATTGATGTTCTGCGTTCCAATATTCGCAATGCAGAAGATACGATGGACAGCATGCGGAAGGATCTCCGGGAACAGGAGTCCCGGTCGGCAGAAATCCGTTCCGGCATGGAAGCGAATGACAAAAGAATCTCCCAGCTGAAGGCGGACAGAAAAGAATTAGAGGAAAAACTTCAGGAAAACAGTAATATTCTGTCCGGTTGCCGAATGAAGATTGATTCCCGGGAAGGTAATCTGGAAAGAATCAGCCGGAAGGCCACAGAAGTCTCTGCCGAAGCAAAATATGTGAATTCCAGAATTCATATGCTTCGTGAAATGGAGAAGGAATACGAAGGATTCTCCAAAGCGGTAAAGACGGTAATGAAGGAAAACGGGCATGGAATTCTGAAGGGAATTCACGGTCCGGTGGCGAATCTTCTTCGCACGGATGATGACTATGCTCTGGCTATAGAAACAGCACTGGGGGCTGCAGGTCAGAATATTGTTGTGGATACCCGGGAAAATGCCAAAAGCGCTATCGAACTGCTGAAGCGCAGAGACGCCGGAAGAGCAACATTCCTGCCCCTGGATACGATTCGCGGGGAAGTGCTTTCCAAAATTCCGGAATCGGAAGAAGGTTTTGTCGGCCTGGCTTACAGTCTGGTCGCGTTTGACAGGAAATACGATGCCATTTTTGCCAGCCTTTTGGGAAAAACCGTAGTTGTTGAGACACTGTCCGATGCAATCCGCATTTCCAGAAAGTACGATGACAGATATCGGCTTGTGTCCTTGGACGGCCAGCAGATTCACGTTGGCGGTTCCATGACTGGCGGCAGCTCTGCAAAGGGAACGGGCGTCATTTCCAGAGCCAATGAGCTGGAGAAGCTGAGAGGCAGGTTTGAGGAGCTGGAACGCGAGGAAACAGCCTGCACTGCAGAGCTTGAAAAGGCAAAACAGGAGCTTTCCGGCCTTCGTTACCAGCTCAATATGGCATTGGAAGACAGAAATGACCTGAGTGCATCCTGTTCGTCTGTCAATGCCGAAGAGCATACCCTGCTGGTCAATACGAAACAGCTGCAGGTTCTGCTGGACAGCATTTCCGGAGATGCAGGGTTGCGGCAGTCCGCTCTGGAAAGAAAGTCAGAAGAAATCAAAGGCTATGAGCGGGAAATTGAGAAGAAACAGGAAAAACTCACAGCCATCGGAGAAACCGTTTCCACCATTAAAAAAGAAATCGCAGAGATTGCGAAGAATCGTCTGGAACTGGAAGGAAAGCGTTCCAAAACGGAAACGGATACCAAGACGCTGTTCGAAAAAATCAGCAATCTGGAACACATCAATGCGAAAAATGAGCAGAAGAAGATGGCTGCCGATCTGGAAGAAAAACAGATTATTGACAAGCTGTGGGACAATTATGAACTGTCGCATTCCGCTGCTCAGGCAATCCGCCAGCCGGTAGACAACCTGAACCGGGCGAACAGAGAAATATCTGACCTGAGGCGGGAAATCTCCGCACTCGGAACGCCGAACCTGGGTGCAATCGAAGAATATGACCGCGTAAAATCTCGTTATGATTTTCTTACAGAGCAGCGGGATGATGTGGAAAAGGCGAAGAACGAACTCCTGGGAATCATCCGGGATGTTACCGCGGAAATGAAGACGGTCTTCCTGGAGCAGTTCCGCCTGATCAATGAAGAGTTTATTGCCACCTTTACCCAGCTCTTCAACGGTGGAAAAGCTTCTCTGAAGCTGGAAGATGAAACGGATGTTCTCGGCTGCGGCATAGAAATCAATGTCCAGCCCCCCGGAAAGGCACTGACGAGTATTTCTTTGCTTTCCGGCGGAGAAATGGCATTTGTCGCCATTGCGCTGTACTTCGCCATTCTGAAGGTGAGACCCACGCCGTTTTGCGTAATGGATGAAATCGAGGCGGCGTTGGATGAAGCGAATGTGGACCGTTTTGCCGACTATATGAGAAAGATGTCCAGAAAGACGCAGTTCATTGTAATTACGCACCGCCGGGGCACCATGGAAGAGGCGGATATGCTTTACGGTGTTACTATGCAGGAAAAAGGCGTGTCTTCGATTCTGCAGCTGGATCTGGAACAGGCAAAAGAAAACGCGGAGGGCTGAATGGGCTTTTTTGAAAAAATGTTTACGGGTCTTTCCAAGACCCGCGTCAATATGGCAGAACTGGAAGAACTGTTTCAGAATTATGCCCCGGATTCCGAAGACTTTTATGACGATCTGGAGGAAATTCTGATTCTTTCCGATGTCGGAGTAAATACTGCGGAAAAGATTATTGCCGGCATGCGGAAGCTGACCTGGGAAAGGAGATTCCGTAAGGGCGAAGAAGCAAGAGCAGGCCTCATTGAATTGCTGGAAAAGATGCTTGGCGGAGAGAATCAGGGTCTGAAGCTGGAGGCGAAACCTTCTGTCATTCTGATGGTAGGCGTCAACGGTGTCGGGAAAACGACGACGATTGGGAAGCTTGCCAATCAGTATGTCCAGAGCGGGAAAAAGGTCCTGCTCTGTGCCGGAGATACTTTCCGTGCCGCGGCAGCAGAGCAGCTTGAAATCTGGTCCCGGCGTTCCGGTGCGGAGATTGTCCGCCATGAAGAAGGGAGCGATCCTGCGGCCGTCGTGTTCGATGCCATTTCCGCGGGAAAAGCCAGAGGTTCCGACCTCATCATCATTGACACGGCCGGCCGGCTTCACAATAAGCAGAATCTGATGAATGAACTTTCCAAGATTCGCAGAATTATCGACAGAGAGCTCCCGGAATCCGATGTGGAAACCCTAATGGTTCTGGATGCCACGACCGGTCAGAATGGTCTGATTCAGGCAAAGGAATTTCTGGACAGCGCCGGATTGACGGGAATCGTTCTGACGAAGCTGGACGGAACTGCCAAGGGCGGAATCGTGTTTGCAATTTCCGACGAACTGCAGCTGCCGGTCAGATATGTCGGTGTCGGAGAGGGAATCGATGATTTGATTCCCTTCAACCCCAAAACGTTTACAGAGGCATTGTTTCAATGAAACTGATATTGGCAAGCAACAATAATCATAAGCTGGAAGAGTTTACGAAGCTTGTGGAAGAAATGGAAATCGAGCTGATTTCCCAGAAAGAAGCCGGATGTTTTTTTGAAGTGGATGAAACCGGCACTACCTTTGAAGAAAATGCCTATCTGAAGGCCGTCGCAGTGACGAATGCTACCGGAGAAGCTGCGGTAGCGGATGATTCCGGTCTGATGGTAGATGCGCTGAACGGGGAACCGGGAGTGTATTCTGCCAGATACGGTTTAGGACATGAGGCACCGGATGTTGCCAGATATGCCTACCTTTTGGGGAGACTTCACGGAGTAGAAGATCGAACCGCAAAGTTCGTAAGCTGTATCTGCTGCACGTTTCCCAACGGCGATGTGATTCGTGCCAGAGGGGAAATGAAAGGGTCCATCGCACTCCTGCCCCGCGGAGACAACGGATTTGGCTATGACCCGGTTTTTTTGCCGGAAGGCAGTGAAAGGACCAACGCGGAACTGACGATGGAAGAAAAAAATGCAATTTCTCACAGAGGGAAGTCTATGCGGGAATTTGCAGTGAAATTAGAGGAATACTTGAATGGCAATCACAACTAAGCAAAGAGCAGAGCTGCGCAGTGCAGCCGCCGGAATCGATACGATTCTTACCGTAGGAAAGTCCGGAATTACCGATGCCGTTGTGGCATCGGCAGAGGAAGCGCTGGAAAAGAGAGAACTGATCAAGGGCAAGGTTCTCGACAGTTCCATGCTTACGGCAAGAGAGGCCTGCGAAGAGCTGTGCGAAAAATGCAGCGCAGATCCGGTTCAGGTAATCGGAACAAAGTTTGTTATTTATCGCAGGAAAAAGAATAAATGACTGTAAATTGGCAAGGCAATCTGGATGAGTTGAGAGCAAGAGCTGAGACTTATCTGGCACCGGAACGGGTTGCACATGTCAGAGGCTGCGAGCAGGAAGCGGTGTCTCTGGCAAGGCGATGGGGCGCTGAGGAATCGGACGCCGCTGTAGCGGGGATTCTTCATGACATTACCAAAAAGCTGCGTTACAAAGAGCAGATTGCTTTGTGCAAAGAACTGAACATTGAATCAGACAGTGATGAAATGCGTCAGCCGAAGCTGCTTCATGCAGTTTCCGGTGCTTACCTGGCAGAGAGGGAATTCGGCATTTCCCCCGAAATCCGGGATGCCATACGATGGCATACTACGGCAAAAGCCGATATGACACTCCTTGAGAAAATTATTTATCTGGCGGATTACATTGAACCCACCAGAAATTTTGAAGGCGTGGACCGATTGCGTAAACTGGCTTATGAAGATATCGACAGCGCTATGGCGCTGGGGCTGGCTATGAGTCTGGAAGATATTGAATCCAGAGGGGAAGTCCCGTATCGGGTTACGCGCAGTGCTTATGAATACTATACAGGAGGCAGACATGTTGACACCTGAAGAAATAGCGAAAATATCATGGAAAGCTCTGGATGATAAAAAAGCAAAGGATATCAAAATCCTGAAAACGGCAGAGCAGACAGTATTGGCAGATTACTTTGTCATCTGCAACGGAACATCATCCACCCACGTAAAAGCATTGGTCAATGAGGTCGACCGCCAGCTTTCCGAAGCAGGCGAGCCTCCGGTTCGCAGAGAAGGACTCCGATCGGACATCTGGGTACTGATGGATTTCGGGTCCGTGATTGTTCATATTTTTACGGAAGAAGCAAGACAGTTCTATAATCTTGAAAGGCTCTGGAGCGATGCCAGGGAGGTAACAACTGATGAAATATGATTTTGCTGCAATAGAAAAAAAGTGGCAGGATAACTGGGAAGAAACAAAACCCTATGCTGCCGTCACAGGAGACGAACGGCCCAAATTTTACGGTCTGATTGAGTTTCCGTATCCGTCCGGTGCAGGTCTTCATGTCGGTCATCCGAGACCTTTTACGGCGATGGATATCATTACCAGAAAAAAGAGAATGGAAGGCTACAATGTGCTGTTCCCGATGGGCTATGATGCTTTTGGTCTGCCCACGGAGAATTATGCCATCAAGAATCATATCCATCCGGCAATTGTCACCAGAGATAACATCGCGAATTTTACCCGTCAGCTGAAAATGCTGGGTTACGGTGTGGACTGGGACCGCTGTGTCAATACTTCAGACCCGAACTATTACAAGTGGACGCAGTGGATTTTCCTTCAGCTCTATAAGCAGGGGCTGGCATATAAAGCCACAATGTCGGTCAACTGGTGTACCAGCTGCAAGGTGGTTCTGGCCAATGAAGAGGTCGTAGAGGGTGTCTGCGAACGCTGCGGTGCACCGGTAGTCCGCAAGGAGAAGAGCCAGTGGATGCTGGCAATCACCAAGTATGCACAGCGCCTCATTGACGACCTGGATGATGTGGACTTTATCGACAGAGTCAAGACGCAGCAGCGCAACTGGATCGGCAGATCCACCGGTGCGGAAGTCCGCTTCCAGACGACCTTGGGTGATACTCTGACCGTATTCACGACCCGTCCGGATACTCTGTTCGGTGCAACCTATATGGTTATGGCTCCGGAACATCCCTATGTCAGACAGTGGAAAGACAAGCTCACAAACTGGGATGCCGTTGAGGCTTATGTGGAAGAAGCTGCCAGAAAGTCAGACTTTGAGCGCGGAGAACTGAACAAAGGGAAAACGGGCGTGCAGCTGCAGGGTGTCAAAGCAATCAACCCGGTGAACGGCAAGGAAATTCCGATTTTCATTGCGGATTATGTTCTCATTACCTACGGAACCGGTGCCATCATGGCCGTTCCTGCCCATGACACAAGAGACTGGGACTTTGCGAAGCAGTTTAACCTTCCGATTATTGAAGTCGTAGCCGGCGGCAATGTGGAAGAGGAAGCATTTACGCTGAAGGACGATACCGGAATCATGGTGAATTCCGGCTTCCTGAACGGTCTTACGGTCAAGCAGGCGATTCCTGCCATGATTAACTGGCTGGGAGATCAGAAAATCGGAGAAGAAAAGGTGAACTACAAACTCCGTGACTGGGTATTCTCCCGTCAGAGATATTGGGGTGAGCCGATTCCCATGGTGGAATGTGCCGACTGCGGCTGGGTTCCTCTGCCGGAAGATCAGCTGCCGCTGCTCCTTCCCGACGTGGAAAGCTACGAGCCTACGGATGACGGCGAATCTCCTCTTGCCAAGATGACAGACTGGATAAATACTTCCTGCCCGAAGTGCGGAAAGCCTGCCAGAAGAGAGACGGATACTATGCCGAACTGGGCAGGTTCCAGCTGGTACTGGCTGCGTTATATGGATCCCGACAACGACAGGGAATTCGTTTCTCCCGAAGCGGAACAGTACTGGGGCCCCGTTGACTGGTACAACGGCGGAATGGAGCACACGACGCTGCACCTTCTGTATTCCCGGTTCTGGCACAAGTTCCTCTACGATATTGGGGTAGTTCATACCAAGGAACCCTATGCCAAGAGAACTTCTCACGGCATGATTCTCGGCCAGAATCCCTATTATGTGGGCAACTTCGAAACCGAAGAAGAAAAGGCAGAGATGCGTGCCAAGCATGGCAGCCTGGCGGAACGTCCTTCCGTAAAAATGTCAAAATCTCTGGGTAATGTTGTCAATCCCGATGATGTCATCAAGGCTTACGGCGCCGACACTATGCGGCTATATATCATGTTCATCGGAGACTTTGAAAAAACGGCAACCTGGTCCGATGACGCTGTGAAAGGAGCCAAGAGGTTTCTTGACCGTTGCTGGAATCTGATGGACCGTGCCGCAGACAGCCTGGAAGTTTCCGGTGAAAATGAGGCGCTGATTCATAAGACCATCAAAAAGGTCACTTCCGATATCGACAGTCTGAAGATGAATACGGCCATTGCAGCCCTGATGACGCTGGTCAACCAGTTCTATGATAAAGGCCTGTCCAAGGGGGATCTGGAATATCTGCTGCTGATGCTCAGCCCCTTTGCTCCCCACATGGTTGAAGAAATGTGGGAGCTGGAAGGTTTTGCTGCCAGGTACGGAAAGATGGCAATGCAGATGCCCTGGCCGGAGTACGATGAGTCGAAGACGGTGGATGCAACGAAGGAAATCGCAGTTCAGGTAAACGGAAAGCTCCGTTCCTCCGTCATCATCCCTGCCGATGCTGCCGATGAGGCAATGGTAGCTGCTGCCTGCGCAGACGATAAGATTAAAAAGTATATGGACGGCATGACGCTGGTCAAGAGCATCTGTGTCAAAGGCCGGCTGGTGAATCTTATCCTGAAACCGCAGAACTGATATTGACAAGCAGAGAAGCAGACGATATAATAACTCTGTTATAAAGAGGACGGAGGTGAAAACAAAATGGCAGAGATCCATGTCAAAGAAGGCGAATCTCTGGATAATGCACTCAAGCGTTTTAAGCGCAGCTGTGCAAAGTCCGGTGTCCTGGCTGACCTCCGTAAAAAAGAGTATTACCAGAGCCCCAGCGTGAAGCGTCGCAAAAAGAGCGAGGCTGCCCGCAAGAACAAGAATAAGAGATACTATTAATCTCAATAAAAACCACACTGCAGTCTGCAGTGTGGTTTTTCATCCTTGCCGGTATTCACCGGCTTATTTTTTTGAAAGGTTAATATCCCAGTTCTTCGCCGATGAGAACAACTTCTGTTTCCATGTCCATCATCGGAGACCAGAGAACGACCAGCGCATTGCAGGCATGCCCGGGAACCCGGCAGTCATGGCACTTGTCATCGTTTTTGCAGGGAACGGCCATATCGAACCGTTTCACGTTGGTTACTGCAGCCACGTTTCTTGCCCGGGAGAGAGCAGCCTCAAAATTCTCTTCGATTTTGTTTGTTCCGGCGACGATAAACAGTTTTTCATGTCCAAAGAGGGTGCTGGCTGCCCGGTTGCCGCGACCGTCGATGTTCAGGATTTCACCGTCTTCGGAGATGGCATTGGCAGAACTGATGTAATACCTGGCAGCGGCAGCGTTTTTGTAGGTTTCCTGGCCGGGCACGATCCAATGCCAGAAGACCTCGTTATGCTGAGAGAGAGACTGAAAAAGGCCGAGTTCCTCCGCGGTTTTGCATCCGCCGATTCCGACAGTGGATCCGTCCATCTGAGAGTTGAGATAATCGGAAGCTTCTGCCCCGGTCGCAAAATAGCTGACTTTGAAATTGCGGTTTTTCAGATTCTTTATTGTTTTTTCCAGGTTCATGAAATGTCCTCCTCTATATAATGAATTATGGGAATAACATCAGAAGTGTCTTCCGCCGCCACCGTGCGAGACTCCGCTGCTGCTGAAATGAACCGTAGACCCGCCGCCACCGCTGTGCCCGCCGGAGGAGGATTCCACGCGGGGAATAGGAATCCGGGAAACATGGCGATTGACAAAACGGTCATCCTTCCGGGCAAGAGAGAGCCCACGGCCGATGACATAGTCTGAAGCATTTGTTTTGGAAGCGACGCTGTTCATGGATTTTTTGTATCTGCGAATCGGCAGCCCGGCAAGAAGGAGGCCAATGCCGCAGTTCCCGAAAAGAGAAAGCAGCAGGTGAGAAGCAGGAACGGTATCATTGGTATCATAACCGGAACCGCTTTCCGCATAATGATTGTAGAAGTCGGTAACATACGTCAGAAAGACGTTTCCTGCCCGCCCGTAGTCATTCTGTCCCAGAGGACTCACAACGCGATCCAGAATGTAATCGATGCCGTAGTCTGTCAAAGCATCAATTGCCGTACCGGCTGTTGTTATGTAAACCTCTCGATCTTCCGTGGCAATCACCATAAGCGTGCCGTTATTGGTGCCGCCGTATCCGATGCCGTTACGGTCAAAGTAATCATCGGCAAAATCTGCAATATTCCGGCCTTCGGTAGTAGGAATATAGAGAATGGCAGCAGAGCATTCATAGGTATCGCTGATTCTTTGCGCATTGCTGTTTTGCTCCTGCAGCTGGTTTGCCGTGAGAACCCCGGAATAGTCCGTGATCAGCGCGGTTTCGGCAAAGGCCGCGGGAATCAGGAGAATGCAGAGAAGTAACGCAGCGAGAAAAACAGAAGCTGTTGTTTTTTTCATAATCTGTATCCTCATAACACCATACCTAAAATCTGCATCAGCGCAAAGAGACCGCCGCCAATCCCGAGTGTATAGAGGAGGCGGTATTTCCAGCACAGTTTTTTATCGATCGGCAGATTGCCGACGAATTTGCCGGTCTGTCCGTTCATGGCAAAAGTATAGCGGTCATCTCGCCAGGTGGTTGTCAGAATCCAGACGGGGAAGAGCGCATACTTGACATGCGTGTTTTCCAGACGGCCTTTCCCGGAAATCTGCGTTACGGTGTCGTACCCTGTAACGGTTTCCCGCAGAGCGGAATTTGCGCTTTTGAAGATGCGTTCTCTTGCTCTGGTTTTGCATTCGTCCACAGAGACGTCATAGCGATTGGCAAAATATCCGGAAAGATAGGCAGGCTGAAAAGGAACCGCTTCCGAACAGTCAAAGGTTTCCAGCGATTCTGTCAGGGCATTGTCGATGTTGACCAGGCCGTCCACCGGCACATTGGTGAAATTCATGCTTCCCGAACGGCTGGAACTGAAGTCTTCGGTTTCCGTGTACTGATACCGGGTGTCGGACCAGGTACGGGAACGGGTCATTTTGTAATCCGCTTCAACCTCGCAGGTGGTATCAAAAAGCCAGAAGGGAACATACACGCCTTTGACTTCATCCAGATGATTCTCAGAGGTAAAGACCTTCGGCAGCAGCTTTTTTCCCTTCAGATGCTCTTCCAGGGCCGCCTTTGCGGCTTTTTTGTCCAGCTTGAAGGGAATAATGAGATCCGGCTTCAGTTCTCCGGCCAGCCGCCCCGTCAGAATTACAGGGCTGTCGCAGTAGGGGCAATGCAGAGAAGCCGTTGTCTCGTCGGCAATGATTTCCGCACCGCAGGAGTCGCAGTGATACAGCTGATATTCATTTTCATCTTTTTGCCAGGTGGCACCGGAGGCGGTGCAGTCAAAGTCCTCCGCCTGCGCATTTTCCAGCTGAATTTCCTGCTGAACGAACAGGTCCGGATCGAAAACCGAGTCACAGTACGGGCACTTCATCTGCTGCAGGGAGCTGTTAAATTCTAACTTTCCGCCACAGTTCGGGCACTTATATTCAATAATGTTTTCCATATGTTCATTATATTACGATTGAAGTTTTTCCGCAATTATTTTATAATTGGACCAGAATGAAAGGAGATTTGTTATGGGTCTTGTTTTAGCTGCGCTTTCTTCCGCAACCGGTGTCCTTGCGGACCAGTGGAAGGAATATTTTTACTGCGATTCTCTCAGTTCCGAGGTTCTTGCTGTTCGCGGAAAGAAGAGAACAAACGGCAGAAGTGCCAATTTTGGTGACGATAATATTATTTCCAACGGTTCCACGATTGCAATTGCCGACGGGCAGTGCATGATGATTGTCGAGCAGGGGCAGATCATTGACGTCTGTTCCGAGCCGGGAGAATACATCTATGACATGTCTTCCGAGCCCTCTGTATTTGTAGGCAATCTGGCAGACAATGTAGCGAAGATTTTTGAATCCATTGCGAAGCGCTTTTCCTACGGCGGCCAGCCGGCAACGGATCAGAGAGTCTACTTCTTCAATATCAAGGAAATCTCCGGCAATAAATACGGCACGCCTGTACCGATTCCGTTCCGTGTGGTTGACGAGAGAGCCGGAATTGATCTGGATATCGGGATGCGCTGTTTTGGCGAATTCAGTTACAAGATTACGAATCCGCTCCTGTTCTACAGGAACGTCTGCGGCAATATGAAATCCCAGTTCCTTCGGGAAGAGATTGAAGGCATGCTGAAAACGGAATTGCTGACGGCGCTTCAGCCTGCGTTTGCCAGGATCTCGGAAATGGGTATTCGCTACAGTGCCATTCCTGCCCACACCTTTGAGCTGGCAGAGGCGCTGAATCAGGTGCTTTCCGAAAAGTGGAAGAATCTGAGAGGCATTGAGATTGTTTCCTTCGGTATTTCCAGCATTACGGCCGATGAAGACGACGTAGCAACGATCAAGCAGATGCAGAAGGCTGCCGCTTTCCAGAATCCAACCACGGCCGCTGCCAACCTGGCTGCTGCACAGGCACAGGCCATGATGGACGCTGCAAATAATGCAAACGGCGCCGCAGCCGGGTTTATGGGAATGAACATGGCGCAGAATGCAGGCGGCATGAATGCTGCGGAACTTTACAATTTAGGTACTGCCCAGGGGGAAGCCTGGTTCTGCCCTAACTGCGGGAAAAAGTGTACCGGTAATTTCTGCTCCAGCTGCGGAATGAAGAAGCCGGAAGAATAATGTTCGGCATCTCTGTAATCCGCGCGGCAGAACTCTGCGGAGGCAGACTCCTGACAGAGTGTAATGCGGCAGCGGAAGTCAACAGAATAACCGTCGACAGCAGGTCCGTCACTTCGGGGGACCTGTTTGCCGCCTATAAAGGCGAAAAAGCAGACGGTCATGACTATATCACTGCTGCTTTTGAAAAAGGCGCGGCATGCGCTCTGGCAGAACATGTGCCGGAGGGCCTTTCCGGTCCGATCATTCTGGTGGAGGATGTCCAGAAGGCAATCGAAGATCTCGCTGCGGCATTCAGAGCACAGCTGGCGATCCCGATTGTGGGAATCACGGGCAGCGTTGGAAAGACTACGGCAAAGGAAATGACGGCCTGTGTGCTTGCCAGGCGCTTTGCTGCCTACCGTACGGCCGGGAACCTGAACAACACCCTGGGAGTGCCGCTGTCCCTGTCCAACATCGGCCGGGAGCATGAAATCGCTGTCATTGAAATGGGAATTAACCATTTCGGCGAAATGGCCCGTCTGGGGAGAATGGCCCGCCCGAATGTAATGATTTACACCAATATCGGCCATGCGCATCTGGAATTCCTGGAGGATCTGGACGGTGTCCTGAGAGCGAAAACGGAGGTCCTGCCATATCTGCCGGCCGATGCTGCAATCATTGCCAACGGGGACGATGAAAAGCTTCGGACTCTTTCCTGCCCGCAGAAGATTTTATTTTACGGTTTCGGTGAGAAAAATGATATCCGCGCTCTCGATGTGGTGCAGGAAGAGCTTTCCCTGTCCTGCACTGTTGCGTATCGGGACCGGAGAATTCCGGTAAGAATCCCCACGGCAGGCAGGCACAATGTATACGCGGCGCTGGCCGCTGCCGCTGCCGGGTTCCTGTTCGGTCTGACGGATGAAGAAATTGCATCCGGAATTGCGGATTATAAAACTGTGGGCAGAAGAAATGCCGTCGTGAAAACAGACAGTTTGACGCTCATCGATGACTGTTACAATGCCAATCTGGATTCCGGAATGGCGGCAGTTGACACGCTCAGCGTCTTTCCCGGCAGGAAGGTCTGCATCTTCGGTGATCTCCTGGAACAGGGAGAAAATACGGAGATGATGCAGAAAATGCTGGGTCAATATGCCGCAGAGCAGGGGATCGATCTGGTAGTCGGTGTAGGCCCTCTCGGCAGCATGAGCTCAGACGTCAATTATCCTGACAAGTACGCGCTGATTGCGGACCTGCCGAAGCTGATCCGAAAAAAGGATACGGTTCTGGTAAAGGCTTCCTTGGGAGCGCATCTGGAGGATGTGTCGGAAGCATTGAAAAAGCTCTTCTGAAGTATCAGAAGAGCTTTTCCGTATGTTGCTCGATCGAGGTCGGAATAAAGGTCAGTAGGTAACCAGATATTCTGCCTGATATATGCCCAGACTGGACAGCCGGAGCATCAGTTTTTCATTGTTGGTATTGGTGGTCCGGACTTTCAGCTGTCCGGTGGTATCATATGTGTAGGAAACATCCAGAACGTAATTCCGGTCATTCAGCTTCATGATGCGGTTCACGGTAACGCTCCGGAGCTCGTCTCCGTTGGACATGTTAAAGGCAATGCTCTTCATGAGCTCCCGGAATCGGTTGTGGAGATCGCTGCCGTCCACAACGTGCTGCGTCATGCGGTAATAGTTGGAATAGTAATCTCCGACGGTGTTGGAGGTCAGCTGAATATATGCGGCCACATAGTCGTTGGCAAACTGGGTAATCTGCTCCTTTTCCTCGGCAGTGCAGTTGTCGGTGAACCGGTCTTCTGTCAGAGTTTCAAAGGGAACGGGATTCCCGCCGCCGTCTTTGATTTCGATGCTGGCGTCTCCGTACATGGAGCCGGTGAAATATGTTACGAGATACGGGCACTCATAATCTTCGTAAAAGCCCTTGAGGAGATCGTACTCAACTTTATTGTCCGTAATGAACTGGGAATCCAGCTTCCGGCCGTCACAGTATACGCTGTATTCCGGCGGAACGGTAATGCTGAGTTCAGAAGAGAGATTCTTCGTTACGAGCTCTTCATCGGCAATATCCCAGGAGGTATAGCCGAATCCGCAGCTGCCGCCGGGGGCAAGCGTAACTTTTTCAATCACGAGATCGTTATTCTTCAGATAATAAACGAACTGCTCCGGACTTTCCGCTTTTCCGCGAACCGGAACGGATGCTTTCAGATCTGCCAGAAGCTGATCAACGACAAAGGAATTGTCCCTCACAGTGGAAAGACTTTCAATGAACTCTCCGGAGAATCCGGCAACCCGATCGGCGTCCAGATGCTCGATATAGCTGTTGATTGCGGCTTTCGGCTGCGATTTCTCATAGGACCGAAGGAACAGAAACAGAACGGAAAGTGCGGCCAGAACAATCACGAGCAGTATCAGGCCGTAAATGAGCATGCCTTTGGCGAACCGGACAGAAGACCGTTTTTGTTTTTTCATAGCAGTCTCTCCTGTCATTTCGTAACAATCCATGCTGAGGGAATCGGACGAATGCCGATTACCGCAGCTTTGTTATTCACGTACTCACCGTTGTAGTACATCAGCGTGGAGGAGCCGCCGTCCATATTGCCGGCGTTGATGGCGCCGTAATCCAGCATGATATCGGCCAGGTCGTTGTAGGTTGCCCCTAACGAGGAAACGTGCCGCCCGTCGATGACCAGCAGGAGAATGGATTTGTCAGCCCGCTGCCCGACAGCGGTTCGCGGGTTGATTCCCGTTCCGTCATCCTTCAGATTGGGCGAATAGTCTCCGTTTTCTACGAGAATCGGGCCGTAAGCACAGCCGTACTGAATCTTCGCATCTTTGATAGCCTGGGTTGACTGGCAGTCCACGTGCAGAATTCCCTGATCGTCAATTCCCACAAAGCCATTGTGCGTACCGCCCCAGGGGGCATAAATCTCGCCGTCAACCACGACCATCGAATCGGGAGCGCCGCCGTTTCCCTGCCCGCCGGCGTCTTCAAAACCGCCGCCGTTGATGCAGGCGAGAGCGTTGTACATTTCGCAGTATTCTTCTACGGTCTTCCCTTTGTTCAGAAAGTTTTCCTCATTGATGACAACCTGCACCCGCATCGGGTCTTTGACAATCATCATATAACCGGAGTAGCTGCGGCCCTTTACTTCTTCCAGAATAATGCCGTCGCCATCCGGATCTTTGGTTGCCCAGATATCATCCGCATCCCCGGCATCGTCCGTGAACAGGGAAGTATCCATCTGCAGCACATCCTCTTCCTTCGCCGCATTGGCGAGGATGGCGTCCACCTCTTCATCACTCAGACAGATGCGGGAAAGAAACCCGATGGCACTGGTTTCGTTTACGCTGTGCACGAACAGCTCCTTTGCTGTAGGGGAAGGCCCCTTGGAGAACAGGAAAATCACTCCGTAGATTCCGGCAGCCAGAATCAGGAGTGTTTCCAGAACCAACAGTAAGATCCGAGACAGAACCTTTCCGACGGTATTCTTTTTTTTGTTGTTTTCCGCTTTTTCAGCCATTGCAACCTCGCGAAACATTAAAGAAATAGCTCGATGAGAATCAGAAGCAAAGCACCGGGAATCCCCAGAATTCCGGCAACAAGGCACCGGAGAGGCGTGACCGGCAGATGAAATCCGAATACGGAACCGGCCAGATTGACTGCAAACAGGATCACCAGGCCGATTGCTGCATTCAGAATCAGCTTGAATGCCAGCCTGACCGGTGCAGAAAGAATCTTCAGCAGCAGCCAGAGGACAAACACGATGAGAACAATTGAAATCACTTTATCCATGTTTTTCTATTATAATCTTTAATTGCTGACTTGACAATAAAAAAGTCTGTGTTAAAATAAACGGGCAAATCGGGGTGTGGCTCAGATGGTAGAGTGCTTGGTTCGGGACCAAGAGGCCGCGAGTTCAAGTCTCGCCACTCCGACTTGTCAGAGGCTGAATGTTTCATTCAGCCTCTTTTTTGTATTGTTGAAATGAAGACTGTCCGGTGGTAAAATAACAGACAGTATGCTTACTGATTTTTATTGAATTAAGAGTACGGATATGAATTTTTTTGAAAAATTGCTGATCACCTACCGAAATTCCAGCACTGAGAATATGACGGAGGAAACCCTGAAGTCGGACAACCGGCTCAAAACCGGTGCAGCCATTCTCCTCTGTGCGGCTTCTCTCATCCTGACGGTGATGAATATTGTCAAGCAGTACTGGTTCATGACGGGAATGACGCTGCTCCTCAGCTTTGGTTTTGGTGCCGCCGCGGTTCTGTGCGGTATTCTGCATGAGAGAAAAGCCTCGGTTACCATCATGGCGATTCTCGTTGCGCTGATTTTCTCGGTTTTTGCTGTTACCGGTGAGAATGAAGGCTTTGCTATCCTCTGGATTATTATTGTCCCTTCCATCGCCATGAGTGTTCTTGGACTGAAGGTGGGGACTGCGGTGAGCATTTATTTTCAGCTGTTTCTGGTGGTTTTGCTGTATACGCCTCTTCGCAGTACCGTATCGGAGCATTATACGGAAACGTTTATGATGCGTTTTCCCGTGCTGTATCTGACGGGCTTTGCCGCCTCCTTTCTTCTGGCAGTCCAGAAGGAGTTCTACTTCCAGAAGACGGAAAGAACCTCCTATACGGACACGCTGACGGGGCTGAACAACCGCAGGGCTTATGATGCCGACAGGCGAAAGATTATCGAATCCGGGAATATGTCCGGGCTCACGCTGATTGAAGTGGACGTAAATCGCCTGAAGTTTGTCAATGATACCTTCGGCCATGATGTGGGTGACCGGATGATTATCCATACGGCCGTTTGCCTGAAGAACTGCTTCAAAAAGGCGGAAGCAATCTGCCGTACCGGCGGTGATGAGTTCATGATTGTCAGCTATCAGCCGCCGGAAGTCATTCAGGACCAGATTGCAAAGCTCCATGAAGCCGGGGCGGCAGTCAGAGAGGAGCCTCTATCCGGGATTACGTTCTCTGTGGGTTCTGCGAGTCAGAATAAATCCGGCAGAATGAGCTTTGAGGAGCTGGAGAAGACGGCGGACACGGAAATGTACAAGAGCAAATCGGAATTTTACAGAAAAAGCGGACTGGACAGAAGAAGATAATGAACGAAAAGATAAGCAATATCCTGAACAGAGTGCAGAAACCGGCGAGATATACCGGCGGAGAGTACAACCAGGTAATGAAGGACAGGAACGCCGTCGATTTGAGACTGGCGTTCTGTTTTCCGGATACCTACGAAATAGGAATGTCGAATCTGGGAATGAAGATTCTTTATTACACGATGAATTCTCTGGATTATGTGTGGTGTGAAAGAGTGTTTGCCCCCTGGGAAGACATGTACCGGGAAATGCAGGCGGAGCAGATCCCGCTGTATGCACTGGAATCCGGCGATCCTTTGCGTGAGTTTGATGCCATCGCTTTTTCCATCGGCTATGAGATGGCCTATACCACAGTTCTTGACATGATCGACATGGCAGGCTTTCCCGTTCGCAGTCAGGACAGAAAAGAACTCCTGCCGCTGATTTTTGCCGGCGGAAACGGCATCATCAATCCTGAGCCGATGGCAGATTTCTTTGACCTCATGGTGATCGGCGAGGGAGAGGAAATGAACAATGAAGTTCTCGCTCTGCTCCGCGAGGCAAAGAAGTCCGGCTGGTCGAAGCAGAAGTTTCTGGAAGAAGCAGCGCATATCGAAGGCGTCTATGTTCCCAGCCTCCGGAATCACGTGAAAAAGAGAATTGTGAAGGATCTGGACGCCGCGCCGTTCCCTGTGAATCCCGTTGTTCCCTCTACGGAGGTTGTTCAGGACAGAGTGGATCTGGAGCTGTTCCGCGGCTGTGCCAGAGGCTGCCGCTTCTGCCAGGCGGGCCATATCTACCGCCCGATTCGGGCCAAGAAGCCGGAGACGCTGATTCGTCAGGGGACGGAAACCCTGAAAAACACAGGTTATCAGGATATCACCCTTCTGTCTCTCAGCTCCAGCGACTATAAACAGCTGAATCCGCTGATTGACGGTCTGATGGAATACTGTGAGCCCAGGTCCATCGGTATTTCTCTTCCCTCCCTCCGGGCAGACAATTTTTCCATGGAAATCATGGAGAAGCTGCAGCGTGTCCGCAAGAGCGGTCTGACCTTTGCCGTGGAAGGCGGAAGCCAGCGCCTTCGGAACGTGGTGAACAAGAATGTCACTGAGGAAGAACTGCTCAATACCTGCCGGATTGCGTTTTCCGGCGGCTGGAACAATATCAAGCTGTACTATATGCTGGGCCTCCCCACGGAGACGGATGAGGACATCCGGGGCATTGCTGAAATGGCGGACAACATTCTCCACTGCTGGCGGATGTACTCCAACAATAAAAACAGAGGCGTCCGCATTACGATTTCCACCTCCTGCTTCATCCCGAAGCCTTTCAGCCCCTTCCAGTGGGAGCCGCAGATTACCATAGAAGAATATCTTCGCCGGGTCAATCTCCTCCGTTCGTCGATTACTGCCAGAAATGTGGTTTACAACTGGCACGATGCTGAAACCAGCCTCGTGGAGGCTGTTCTTTCCCGGGGTGACCGGAAGGTGGGTTATGCAATAGAAAACGTATGGAGAAACGGCGCCCGCCTGGATGCCTGGAGCGATTTTTTCTCCTTTGAACGCTGGATGCGGGCATTTGCGGATGCGGGCGTTGACCCTGCGTACTATGCCAACAGAGAGCGGGCATTTGATGAGCCGCTGCCCTGGGATATGATAGATGTGGGTGTCAGAAAAGAGCACCTGATCCGGGAAGCAAAGCGGGCGAAGAATGCGGAGCTGAGTCCGGACTGCTTTGCAGGCTGCTCCGGCTGCGGCGCCATGCTTCTCAATGACGGAGAACCTTGCTATGGATAAGATACGACTGAGATTTGAAAAAACCGGCAGAGCCGTCTGGATTTCGCATCTGGATCTGATGCGTACGCTGCAGAGAGGCTTTTCCCGGGCAGGGATTGCCCTTGCCTATTCGGAGGGCTTCAATCCGCATCCGCTGATGAGCATTGCCCTTCCGCTTTCCGTCGGTATGGAATCCGTCTGTGAGATTCTGGATGTAAAGGTGGAAGGCGACCTGAACATACAGCAGCTGAACAGCTGCCTGCCGGAAGGAATCCGTATTCTGGAAGCTTACCGTTCCGACCGGAAGGCCTCCGAAATCCGATGGCTGGAGATTTCCGGCGAAACGGTCAATGCCGATGCGGACGGTCTGAACCGTTTCTTTGCCCGGGACAGCATTGTGATCAGCAAAAAGTCGAAGCGGGGCGTTTCCGATACGGACATCCGCCCGATGATCCGGGAAATCCGCTTTGAAGGAAACCGGATGCATGCGCTGATTTCTGCCCAGAATCCCACGCTGAATCCCAACAACCTTCTGGATGCCGTTTCGCAGCTGCAGAAGGAACTGCTGCCGGAGAGAGTCAGCTTCCGCAGAGAGGAAGTCTATGATTCTTCTCTGGAGGTATTTCGATGAAACGAATTGCGATTTTCCAGGATGATCTGGACGTCGGCGGCATTCAGAAGAGCCTCGTCAATCTCCTGAACAATCTGGATTACGGCAGATATTCCGTCGACCTTTATCTGTTCCGTGAGGGTGGGTTCTGGATTTCCCGAGTGCCGGAACAGGTTAACATAATATATGAAAAACCGATGCCCGGCAGGTATAAATATCTTCCGTTCGACCTGGCATTGTCCGCTGCCGATTTTGACTTCTCGGCGGTGGAGGAGAATTACGACCTTGCGGTCGATTTCAATTCCTACCAGCCCTGGACGGCCGCGGGCGCCATTCTTGTTCCCGCGGAAAAGAGAGCTCTCTGGGTCCACAATGATGTGGAAATCAAATTCCGGGAAGAGTGGAAGTACCGTGTCCTTTTCCGGGCTATGAAAGGGAAGTACAAATACTTCGAGGAATTTGCCTGTGTTTCCGAAGCCATTGCCGAACCGTTTCTCCGCATGTCCGGGGTGAAGGACAAAGAGATCCTGCCGATTCCCAACTATATCGACACAGCGGAAATTCAGGAACGGTCCCGGGAGGAAGTGCCCGACGTCGTTTTTGACGATGCCTGCTTCAATCTCTGTGCGGTAGGAAGGCTCTGCCACCAGAAGGGCTATGACATTATGCTTCGGGATTTTGCCGAAGCCGCAAAAATGCGGGAGGATCTTCGCCTTTATATTATCGGCGGCGGTCCGGACAGGGAAAAGCTGGAGAAGCAGATTGCAGAGGATGCGCTCTCTGACCGGGTATTCCTTCTGGGCAACAGGGACAACCCCTATGCCTGTATGCGCCGCTGCGACGGGCTGATTTCCACCTCCCGGTATGAAGGCCAGGGAATGAATATCATGGAAGCAAAGGCCCTGGGACTCCAGATTTTCATTCCGGAGCATCTGGAAAAGTATGTGGAGAATGTCTCCGCCTGTGAGGATGTGACCGCAGCGCTGATTGCCGCAAAGAAATCGGAAAAGAAAATCGACCTTCTGGAGGAATACAACGCAAAAACTCTTGCAATGGTAGACAATTTGTGATATCCTACCATAGCTTGCGATTGCAGGCGTATTAACAGGCGGTCCGCTTCCGTGGCAGTGTGCCTGCCCTCCGGTATGAACGTCTTTATCATAAGGAAGTATTATATATGGATCTCGTTAAGACTCTGTCCGAGCAGTACATGAAGCCTGAACTGCCGGAAATGAACGTCGGTGACACTGTCCGTGTCGTTGTCAAGGTTGTTGAAGGCGCACGTGAGCGTACGCAGGCGTTTGAAGGCACAATCATTTCCAAGAAGCATGGCGGAATCAATGAAACCATTACCGTTCGCCGCATCTCCTACGGTGTTGGCTGCGAGAAGGTTTTCCCCGTGCATTCTCCCTCTATTGTCTCTGTTACCACTGTCCGCAAGGGTAAGGTTCGCAGAGCAAAGCTGTATTACCTGCGTGATCGCGTCGGTAAGGCTGCAAAGGTCAAGGAAGCTCTTTAAGAAACAAGGCACCTCTTCATTTCGGAGAGGTGCTTTCGTTTTTTTTGCATGCACTTTATGCCGAGTTATGATATATTGTGATGTAATATAATGTGATGTAAAAACAGCGGTACAAAACGGATTGGGGAGGGCGGAATTTTTATGAACACTGCATGGCAGAATCGCCGAATCTATGTGATTCTTCTTCTGACAGGCTTTCTGGGCCTGTGCCTGCCGAATCTTCTGCATTTTTCCGGAGGCTCTGGCTTCTTTACAGCCGTCTGGATTCTCTCCTTCCTTTTTCTGACAGTTCAGTACCGGTCCGGGCGGGAGAAAGCAGTCAACGGCATTGTTTTTCTCATCGGATATTTTTTGCGTTTCTTCAATTCGATGGATTCCGATATCCTGTTTTCCCTGCTCTTTCTGTTTGCAGGATTGATTCAGTACCTGATTTTTGAAGTCTATGCCTGCTGGATTCGCCGCTGGAACCGCTGGTACTGCACGCTGGAGTTTCCGGCGCTTTGGGTTGTCGTGTATCTTCTCGCAACGCTCCTGCGCTGCCCGACGCTGATTCGGGTGGACTCCATGTTTGCGGATTTGAATGTCCTGCTGCAGGCGGAGTATTTCCTGGGCTCCTCGGGAATGTCCTTTGTCCTGCTTTGGATTTTATCTCTCCTTGCCTATGCCGGCTGTAACCGAAAGGGCCTCCCGGCAGTTTTCAGCGCAGCTCTTTTCTGCGGTCTGCTGCTGATCGGCATGGTGCATCTGTATCCCAATGTATCGGAGACGGAATCCGTCCGCGTGGCTCTGTGCACCGGGCCGTACGTCGGGGATTTCATGGAGTTTATCGATTTGCCTCTGGAGAGGGATCTGGCGGGGATGCGTTCCTGCGTTGCAGAAGCGGCAGAGCAGGGAGCGGAAATTATCGCCTTCAATGAGGAATCCTACGAGATGAATGATACGGAGGAATCCTTCTTCCTGGCCGAATGCTGCCGGTCCGCCCGGGAAAACGGCATTCATATGCTGGTCTGTGAGGATCTGAAGGATACCGACGGAAGCGAAGGCGGAAAGTCTGTGAATAAGGCCGTATGGATTGATCGGAACGGAGAAATTCTGGGCTCCTACCGGAAGGCCAAAACGATTCCGATTCTGGAATCCGATTATGTCCGCGGAGATGCGGTCATCCCTTCCCACAGTATTCAGGTCGGAGACAGAAACATCAGGGTTTCTTATCTGATCTGTTATGACAGCAACTTCCCGATGTATGTGGACGGAATGGATGACGGGACGGACATTTTATTCCTGCCCTCCTGGGACTGGGCAGCGGTTGCCGAGATGCATGCCAGGATCAGCCGTACACTGGCTGTGGAAAACCGGGTCTCCGTCGTGAAGCCCACCTATGACGGCTATCACATTGCGATTCGTGCAGACGGAGAGGTCATCGAATACGTGAATACCAACGACCTGGGCTATGAACAGGTCCGGCTGATTGACGTTCCTGTGAACGGGGAAGAAGGATTTACATTGCAGTTTGTACAAAGCAATAATTACATATACAGCATTATTGCCGCGGAGATTATGTCCATTCTGTTCGGCCTGGTGATGCTGTACGGCAACCGCTTCGAAAACCGGGAGAGGACGCCGAGAAACCGCCTGTACTCCACAGCGGTGATTGTCTGTGTTCTCGCAACGGCAGCGGATGCAATTTCCTGGATTTTCGACGGCTGTGAGCGTCTGGAGTCGGTGCTGTACTTCAGCACGGCCCTCTCCATGATCGGCACTTTCCTGCTGGATGCCGTGTTCCTGTATTATATTGCGGCCTTTGCCCGGGAAACCAGCCCCGTTTCCAGCAGGCTGCCCCGCATCTGCATGGGCATTACGGCCGCAGTTTCCGTGCTGATTCTGGCCACCTCCGGTTCCGGGCTTCTGTTCAGCTTTGAAAAGGGCGTATATCAGGAAGGCCCCTTTTATCCTGTATACATAGTAGCAAATCTCCTGTTTACGGTCTTCTGTATATTTGCCATCGCAAAACTCATGAAATACAGGAGCATTCATGACCGGGTCGCTACGGCATCCTTCCTCGTCCTGCCGCTTCTGGAGGGCGTCATCAATCTGTTCGCGGAAACATTTTCCTATGCCTACCCGGTCATTATGCTGTCCCTCGCCGTGCTGTATACCATGATTCAGTCGGAACGGGCCGACAGACTGGAGCGGGAAGGCATTGCCAGCGATTACCGTGCCCAGCATGACGCCATGACGGGGCTGCTCAATCGCCTGGCCTATGAAACCCGGCTGAAGGAGCTTGCCGCCTCGGAAGGCTCCGCCGCAGTCATCTTCACGGATGTGAACGGCCTCAAGGTGACCAATGACAGCTTCGGCCATGAGGCAGGAGACGCACTGCTCATTCGATATGCAAATCTTCTCTGCCGCCTCTTCCGGAAAGAAGAAGTCTTCCGTATCAGCGGCGATGAGTTTACGGTTCTCCTGAACAACATGGAAGAAGCCGCCGTTCAGAGAAGACTGGCGGAGTTCCGGGAACTTGTGAATGAAAACGGCGTTCCTTTGGCCAGCATCGGCCTTGCCTGCGGAGAAGGGAAGGACATCGGTCAGCTCATCAGAACTGCCGAAGCCGAAATGTACCGGGAAAAACAGGAATTCCACAGGCTTCACCCGGAAACGGAGAGAAAATAAAGCGAACCGCAGCTGCGGAAAGACCCTGTGTAAAAAGGAGAGTCAGTCATGAAAAAGGTTGTAACATTGGATGCGGTAATGGTATCCTTCATAGCTGCCATGGGCTACGGCTTCGGCTATACCGTGCCAAGCGCTTTCGGCTGGCATCCGCTGCTTTGCCTTGTCGTCTGCCTTGCGCTCGGAAGTGTTCTCGATTCCCTTGCCAACAGAATCGTATTCAGCAGCGCTGTGCAGAAGACGACGGGGAGAAGGTATCTGGTTTTCCTCGCCATTGCGCTGGTGTTCCTTGCCGGGTATGCAGTCCTTGCCCGGTTCTTTGCCTACTCCCTCTGGAACGATGTGGGTTCGGAGCTGACATTTTCTGTTGTTCTCCCCGTGGTGTTCTTTTTCCTCTCGCTCCTGATCCGGGCATATAAGCAGAAAAAGCTGCTGGCCAAATACGGCACCGGGGAATCCGGTTTCCGGTTTGACGAAAAAGCAGCGGAGCACTGGATGCAGAATTTCGGAGTCAATGCGGTGCTTTCCGAGGCTGACCGGAAACTGGCCGTCAGGACCGTGGGGGGAACCTACGTCGGGAAAAAGACCGGGGAAGGCATCCGTTTTCTCGGAATTCCCTATGCCCGTGCCGAGCGCTGGAAAAAGCCCGTGCCGGTGGCAGCTTCAGAGCAGATCTGCGAGGCATATTACTTCGGAAATTCCGAAATCCAGCCGGACAACAGCCATAATATTCTCAGCGGTGCCCCCCAGGGGGAGGACTGCCTGTCTCTCAATATCTGGACGGCGAAGCTGGAGCCGGAAGCCGGGAAGCCGGTATTCGTTTATTTCCACGGCGGTGACGGGAGATACGGCGGCAGTGCCGGCCCGTCATATTCGCTGGGGAAACTGGCGGGCATGACGGAGGACGGGGTATTTGTCAGCTTCAATTACCGCTTCGGCATCCTTGGCGTTGTCGATTTTTCCGCTTCCGGCTGCCCGGATGCGGCAGAATATGAGGAGAGTACGGCTCTTTCGCTGCTGGATCAGATAGAAGCCCTGAAGTGGATCCGGGCAAATATTGCCGCCTTCGGCGGTGACCCGGAAAATGTTACCGTTGCCGGGGACGGCTCCGGCGGCAGCTGTATCTGTCTGCTTGCTGCAATGAAGGAAGCGAAGGGCCTCTTCCGCCGTGCGCTGATTCTGTGCGCTTCCGTAACGGATACGCCGGCGGACGATAAAATGGCCGCTCTGGCAGGGAAGAATCTGCTGGCAGAATTTCCGGCGGATACGGTATTTGCGAGAACCGCGGTTACGGCAGAGGAGCTTCGGGATTTCTCACTCCGAAATTATCAGCTTCTGGAGCTTCCGCCGCGAAACGGGAAGCTGGTCCCGCAGAATGTGGACGAGGCCTTTCTTTCCGGCGTCGCTTCCGATATCGAGTGGATTTTCGGCATCGCTGCCGATGATGCCAGCGGATGGCAGGCGATGCTTGCCGGCGATCCGTCGCTGAACAATATGATTGAAACCTACTATGAAACCCTCCGCTCGGCACTCGGCCCTGAAAAAGCAGCTGAAATGGATTCGCTGCTTTCCGGTTACGGGAAACCGGACCGGACCGTTACGGAAGCCAAAAGAGCTCTGCTCTCGGACTTCCATTACAAGGCATGCATGCTGCATGACTGCCGGACGCTGGCCCGGGGCGGCAGCAGGGTCCATTGCTTCTTCTGGGATGTGGACGGCAACATTGAAAAGCTGACGGCGAATTCTGTTTCTCTGGTGACGGCAATTCTCGGTAACGCGGAGGCTGCCGAGCAGATGGGATATCTCCATGACTGGAGCCTGACGGAAATCCTGCAGATGCTTCTGGGAAAGTACATCCGCGGGCAAGGCATGGAGCTGTATAACAATGAGCTGAAGGGCGTTCCCGGATTCGTCTGGGCAGAATTCAGCGCAGAAGAGGAGAATATTCTGCACATCCGGAAGGATGCCATCCGAATGAGCGGCAGCGTGTTTTCCGACCGGATCCGGGAACTGGAAAATCTGGCATTTGCATCAGATAAATAATATGCAGCGTCCCCGGCATTTCTCACAACAGCAAAGCGGCATAAAAAATCCTCGCCCTGCATCATCAGGGTGAGGATTTTAAACTGTTCAGGGTGTTGTGCCCGCTTTTTTCTTTCCGGCCCGTTTTTTCAGCAGCCAGATGCAGAGAATCAGCACTGCAGAAGCTGCCAGAGCCGCGGCCCAGTTTCCGAGCTTTTGCAGCACGGCCGGAGAAATGCCGCGAACACTTTTCATGGCAGCCTTTTCTGCAATGCTGCGGCTCTGAAAGTCTGCCGGCAAATCGTCAAGATCCGGCAGCTCTTCCTCGGAGAGGTTCTCCGCCTTGCCCGCCAGGCTGTAAGCAACGATACCGTTCAGCTCCTGACCGATGAAGTAATTCTCCTCAAAGCTGCCGTCTTCACTGCCGGAGATGCCGCCGCGGAACTGGGAATCGCCGTCAATGATGACCTGAGAAACGCAGTTTCGGATGATACTTCCGTTGGTTATGCCGTTTGCCGGGGCGCCGCCGCCGGCGATGCCGCCGATATACTCTCTGCCGGACAGCCTGCCTTTGGCAAAGCAGGACTCAATACTGCCTCTGCTGTAGCCGGCAATGCCGCCGACGTTGCTGCCTCTCCGGCTCTGTGCAGTGCCGTAGCCCGTGCTCGCATGCACGGTTCCCGTTTTGAGCATTCCGGTAATCAGACCGGCATAGTCTTCATCTGCTACGACGTTTCCGCTGCTCTGACACTGCTCTACCAGATTGGTATAGCAGAAGGAGGCAAGCGCAACGCCGAGCTTGCCGGTGGAGATGATCTTCGGAACACCGTCCGTCATCTGTGCACCGACAATGCCGCCTACGGCCCGGGTACCCCGGACATTTGCTTCATTGCTGCAGCAGGAAATAACGCCGTCGCCGGAAATGATGCCGTCCTTGTACGCTTCCGAGCTGTAATAATAGTTCTTGATGGAAAAGCCGTTGGTAATATCATACACGGAATCGAAAACGCCGTTGGCAATGGCCCCGATTTCTCCGGTCACCGCCCGGATCGTGGAGGATACCACCTTTTCCATCGTGCCGACGGAATTGCCCAGCTGCTTGACCGATTCCATGGTATTGTTCATGGCATACATCACGTTGGCAAAGCCGCGGTTGAAGCTTTCCGTAATTCCGGAGATGTCCGACATCTTTCCGATTTCAGAAAGGGCGGCGATCGCCTTGACAACGGCATCGGAGATGGCATTGACGTCATGCAGAACGGCATTGACCTGTGCACCGGACTGCTGCAGATGGCGGAAAGCCATTTCCGTGTCTACTTCCGCCTTCGGCCTGGGATTTCCCTCAGGATCCGTTTCGCTGATTCCGTAATGCACGATCCAGTCCTGCCGAATATCTTCATAGAGGGGGCTCTCCGCAGACACAAATTCGCCGTTGGGATTCAGCCTGTCATCCATAATTGCCATTCTGGCGTCAGGGCTGAATGCTTCTACGGCAGCTGTGATATACCGGATGGCAATCGTGGAGTCCTCCGTCACGTGCTGGATTTCATCGCCGATGCCGGATACTTCTTTGGCAACATCTCCGGCATAATTCTTGAGTGCATTGAGCTCCGCAATTTTTACATTGATCAGGTAGGAAAGCTCTCTTTCAAAGTCCGCCAGAGAAATGCTGACGTCGCCGAGGGAGTCGGATAAATCCCCGATTCTGGCGGTGACGTCATCCGTGCAGTCGTCAATGTCATAGGTGAACTGCTCGATCAGCTCCAGCATGCTGTCGACTTCTTCCCGCACATTCTCCAGCAGATCACCGGAACCGATAATTTCCACGTTGGGTTCGGAAAGCCCGCAGATGCCGCCGACATTTTCTCTGCCGCTGACAGTGCCGGTATTGCTGCTCTCAAAAATGAATCCGCTGCTTCTGCCGGCAATGCCGCCGACATTGTAGCCGTCAGCCTCTCTGCCTACGGAGCCCGAACTGGCGCAGTTCATGATAATGCCGTCATTTCTGCCGGCAACGCCGCCGATATTCTCCCCGCAATGGATTCTGCTTTCCCGGAGCAGGACGGAAACCTTTTCCGTCAGCGGGAGGTCGGAGGAGAGCGTGCCCAGATAATCACGGAGCCGGGTCTTCCGGTCGGATATGTTTTTATTCACGTCAACGCCGGAGGAACAGTCATGCAGTTCGCCGGTATTCTCGCCGGCAATACCGCCCGCAGACTTCAGCGCGGTAACGCTCCCGCCTGCCGTACAATGGGATATTTCACCGCTGTTGCTGCCGGCGATTCCCCCGGCGCCGCTCTCCGCGTGCACCCTTCCCTGAAATGTGCAGTCACGGATGCTTCCGCTGTTGCTGCCGGCGATTCCCCCGGCAGTTTCCACGCTTCCTTTGGGAGACACCGTGCCTTCTACAGTCAGACCCTCCACCAGAGCCGTCTCCGTCAGCACGCCGAAAAGACCGGCTCTTGCGTACTTTCCGGTGATATTCAGACCGCGGATGGCATGGCCGTTGCCCTGAAAGGTTCCGGAGAAAATCGGAACAGGCGCGATGGCGGCGGACAGGGAAATGTCATTTTCCAGTGTGACCGTGATCCCCTCGGAAAACGCATCCAGACGGCAGCTGTCCGCAAATGCCAGAAAATCTGCCTCTGTGGCAATGGAAATCCGGGTGTTTCTGTGCTGTTTTTTCGGCTTCAGGGCGGCAAAGGCAGGAGAAGCGCCCGAAAGCATCATCAGCAGCACGAGGGAAAGAGAGAATATTCTTTTGAGCAGTTTGTGGTGTTTCATTTTGTCCCTTCTGCAGCGGCGACAGGCCGACTGCCGGAGTTTTGCTGTCTGTAACCGTAAACGAACATATTCTATCACGAATATTCGGAAAAAGCTATTTCTGTCTGCAAAAAGTCGGTGATGCAGCAGGGCATAAAAAAAGCTCCCGGAAGGGGAGCTATGTATCAGGCTTTTGCTTCGAGTTCGCCGAGATCCTTGCTGCCGCCGAGCCGGTTCGTCAGGTCAAGGTAGAAGGCTGCTTCGGAGGCTTCGATGTAAGGCGTGAGAAGAAGCACACCGCCCGGAACAATACCGGCCAGGAGATCCCAGCCGATGAAGCTGAGGGACAGGCAAAAGAGACGCCACTTGTTGCCCTTCATCACAGCGCGGGACTTCTTGAGCACATCGCCGATCTTCATGTCGGGGTTCTCAGCCAGGATGTATTCCGTCTGGGAATAGGCAAGAGCCAGAATGATGCCCGGAACGATGAGCAGAAGGCAGGCGAGTCCGATCAGAAGACCCTCAACGAGCTCGAGAAGGAAGGCCTTCCAGAAAATGCCGAGACGGCTGAACAGGAGGTTCATCGTCGGCTTTTCCACGTCGGTGAAGAGGTCCATGTTAAAGCGGGCGTATCCGAGACGGACAGCGCCGGAAAGAATGGACATGGCAACGGCAACCACCAGAACCGTGATGAGGACGATGAGCAGAACGATGATTGCACTCGTCGGCAGATTTGCGAAGGTTTCTTCCGTCTTGGCAGCCACATCCTGCGCCTGACCGGCGGCACCGGAGCCGGCACTGAACGATACAGCACCGAACAGCCAGGCGAGCAGAGCGGCCAGAACCGCCCACCAGTATTTGCCCTTCAGGGCATTCCATGCTTTGGAACGAATCTGTTTTGCTTTCATTTTGTTTGTACTCCTTGTGTTTTATTGTTTTATTACGATGACATTATAAACTGTTTGCTGCGGAATGTATACACGTTTTTTGAAAGAGCCGTCACAGTGAACAGGAGAAGTCCCCGCGTATACATCCTGCAAAGAATTCTGCCCGTTATGTTCAGAATCCGTTAAGGACGCCTTCAGGTTCTTTACCCGAACAGAACTTTCTGCTATGGTCGATGGCAGCGAACAGCGGAAATACTGGAAAGGGGAAAACAGGATGGGTATTCTTTTTGCTTCCATCGGAATTACGGCTGCTTTGGGCGCCGGTGTTTATTTTCTGATCAAGAAGTTTGACAGGTAAGGCACCGCCTTCTTTACTGCTCCCGAAAGGGAGCTTTTTTTTACGCCTTCTTAACAGGGAATCTGCCGGATTTATGCTATAATGAAGGCATGAAGACATTCCGGGAAAAACTGAAGAAGTATTGTCCTATGCGCGTGAGAGACTGGCTGATTCTGATTTTTGCCATGGGATGCGGATCCTCCCTCTGCGTTATGCTCCAACAGATTACCACCACCGATACCCATGTGCCGATTGTGTTTGTGCTGGTGGTACTGCTGATTGCGCTGTTTACCGACGGGTTTTTCTACGGAATTCTGGCTTCCGTCATCAGTGTGGTGGCGGTGAACTGGGCCTTTACCTATCCTTACAGAAAACTGGACTTTACCGTATACGGTTATCCGCTGACCTTCGTGACAATGCTGGCGGTGAGTCTGGCAGCCTCCGCTATGGCATCCGGCTTCAAGGAGCGGGAGAAGCTGCGGCAGGCAACAGAGGCGGAAAGAATCCGCTCCACGCTGCTGCGGTCGATGTCGCACGATCTGCGCACCCCACTGACTGCCATAGGCGGCGCAATTTCCGCAGTACTGGAAAACCCATCTCTGCCGGAAAAAGAACGGACGGAGCTCCTGGAAGGCTCCCGGGAGGAAGTTGACTGGCTGTGCAGAATGGTGGAAAACCTGCTGTCCGTTACCAAAGTGAACGGACCGGGGAGCCTGCTCAAACAGGAGGAACTGCCGGAGGAGATTATCGGGGAGGTTGTGGGCAAATTCCGGGAAAAACGGCCGGAGATCCGTATTGATGTCAGCTGCCCCGAAACCCCGTTTTTCGTGCCCATGGACGGCATGCTCATAGAACAGGTGATGTTTAATCTGCTGGAGAATTCTGCGATTCACGGCAGGGAAACAAATCAGATTTCTCTCCGGGTAAAAGACCTGGGAGATGACGCGGGATTCTATGTGCGGGACAACGGCGGTGGAATCGATCCTGCCATCCTTCCGCATCTGTTTGACGGGAGTCTGGAGCCGGGCTGCGAACAGGCGAATGACTCCAACCGGTTTGTCGGCCTTGGTCTTGCGGTATGCCGGACCATCGTGGAGGCGCACGGCGGCAGCATTTCCGCACTGAATCATGCCGACGGGGCGGAATTCATGTTTACCCTTCCCAAGGAGTCTGCAAAATGAAAATTACGGACAAAATTCTGGTGGTGGAGGATGATACCGGTATCCTTCGCTTTATCCGTTCCGCCCTGGAGGGACAGGGCTATGATGTTATTTCCGCCTCCACGGGGACGGAAGCCCTGGCTTTCGCCGGATCGCACTGTCCCGATCTGATGCTTCTGGATCTGGGGCTGCCGGATATGAACGGCGTAAAAATCATCGAAGAACTGCGGAAATGGAGCCGCATGCCGATTGTGGTAGTATCCGCCAGAACTCATGAGAATGACAAGATCGAAGCCTTTGAGCTGGGGGCGGACGACTATGTGACGAAACCGTTTTCCACAGGAGAACTGTTGGCCAGAGTCCGTGTTGCTCTCCGGCATGCCCGGGGAACAATAAAATCGGAAGACCGCTTTGCGGCGAAAGGCCTTGTCATCGACTATGAAAGCCATATTGTAACGCTGAACGGAGAAGTCATCCATCTGACGCAGAATGAATACCGTATTCTTTCCCTCATCAGCCGATATTCCGGGAAGGTTCTGACCTATGACTATCTGCTGAAAGAGCTGTGGGGTCCTGTGGCACCGGAAAGCAATCAGATTCTCCGGGTGAACATGGCGAATATCCGCCGTAAAATTGAAAAAAACCCCGCCGAACCGGAGTATATCTTTACGGAAGTCGGTGTGGGTTACCGAATGATTGAGGCCGAATAACCGAACAGACAAAGCAGCGCCGTCAGGAAGAATCCCGACGGCGCTGCCGTTATATTGTCAGAGGAGATATTCTATTCCCTTATGCGTTCTTTTTGCTGTACCGTTCACCCTCGAAGTAGACACCGGCAGCAACTGCCATGCCCAGGAGGGAGGGGATGCCGAAGTCGATGAGGTTGGCCACAATGGCGCCGCCTACAACGCCGAAAACGGAGAACCAGTTGACGACCTTTTCATTGCCCAGCTGGTCATAGTTTTTGCGGTGGCGGAAGAAGTCCAGAATGAGGATGATGCCGATGGGAGGCAGCGTGCAGTTGAGGACGTTCAGCCAGCCGCAGAAGTTGTTGTACAGCCAGATGGCGGTGACAGTGCCGAGAGCACCGGAAACCAGTACCATGGGCTTCTTCTTCTGATTGAAGATATTGGCAAGGCCGAGACCGCCGGTGTAGAGCGCGTTGTCGTTGGTGGTCCAGATGTTGAGACCCAGCACCAGAATCGCGGTGTAGAACAGGCCCAGGTTGATCATGACGTCGAAGATGTCGTTGCCGCCGGCGTAGATTCCGGAAATGCCGCCGAAGAAGAACATCAGGGAATTGCCGATGAAGAAGGCAATAATCGTGACCACCAGGGCGCTCTTTCCGTTCTTTGCAAAGCGGGTGAAGTTCGGAGTGGCGGTACCGCCGGAGACGAAGGATCCGATAACAAGTCCTGCGCCGGCTACCACGGTGAGGGTGGGATTCTCTTTTGCAAACTGGGCAATGAGCGTATTTTCACCCTGTCTGACGGCCATGACCATTGCCGCGGTGCCGAGGATGGCTACCAGAGGAACGGCAATGTAGCTGACGATGGTGAGAGACTTGATGCCGAAGTAAGCGGAGGAGGTCATCAGAATGCCTGCGATGATAACGAGAATCCAGGTGGCGGTGGGGCTGCCGTCGAAGAAGACCTTGGCAACCGGGATGGCGAACATCGCCACGCCTACGCCGAACCAGCCGATCTGGGTAAAGGAAATCATTGCGGAGGGAAGGAAGGAACCCTTTGTACCGAATGCCTTGTGGGAGAGAAGGTCAAGGCTGAGGCCGGACTCTGCGCCCACATAACCGAGAAGACCGGTGTAGAGGCCGAGAATCACGCCGCCCAGCAGCTGTGCCCCGAGGAAGCCGCCGAAGTCAAGGCCGTATGCCAGCTCCTGGCCGACCCACATGCTGGCAGAGAAGAAGGTGAAGCCGAGCATAATCATGAACATGGTGAGCAGACTGCGCCGCTCGCTTTTCGGTACCGCTGCATTGCTGAAATCAATGTCTGTAGTGTGTTCCTTTTTCATTTCTGTTCTCCTGTAATGATGTATTTTTTCAGTGCCGTGGTGAATTCGGAAATCCGAGTACCGGCAATTTCCTTCAGGGAAGTGTCCTTGATGCCCTCAATGTAGCCCTTTTCCTGGCGGTAGAGCCAGAGCGTGGTCTTTTCGGGGAGCAGTCCGTAGTGCGTGTCCTCCAGCCAGTCGGAGTAGGAGACGGAGACGCTGTGCCCCAGCTTCTCCTCCAGGAGAGCCTGCTTGTCGATGAAATCGGACCGGTCGAGAATGCCGTTCCAGAACTCCAGCACCTCGTCGATGTGCTCTCTGATTTCGTATCGCCTTGCACCGCCGTCGTAGATGGTGCATTTTTCAAAGAGCGGGTCGCGCTTGGAGAGGGTCTGCCGGCGGAATTCGGGTGCGATGATGCCGCCCTTCCAATAGAAGTCCACCAGCGCGGTATTGAAGCCGCAAACGCCCTTGTCTCCAGGCTCGTAGCAATTGAAAATGCCTTCGTAGTAGATGGTGATGAAGCCTTCAAAATCCGGCCAGAAGGTGCGGATTTGCGCGGTGAGCTTTTCCAGCTGTTCCACGCCCTGACGGCCGCCGATGGTGAAGAAGATGATGTTGCGCAGCTGTGCGCCCTTGCTGCGGTAGAAGTCCAGCACGTACTGGAGGCACTTGATCAGCGTAT
>JAZLHH010000022.1:0-22453 GCA_045616745.1 Candidatus Limivicinus sp.
CACTATAAAAATAATATATCACACACAGCCGCAATTGCAATGCAAAACTGGATTGAGTGAAAGGAAGGAACCTCGTTTTCCGTGAGGCTCCGTTTTTTTGAAAGAGGCTGTTGGTCTTCTGTATATATCAGGAAACAGATCAATGAAGATTTTTGACTATAACGGCAAAAACCTTCATTGACAAAATGCGCTGCGATAGATAATTGACTCTCCCAAAGTTTCGCAGGTATTGTAATACCTGAATATGCTAGCTTCCAGTGAGCTGGCGGTTCGGCAGCAATGAATACGCCTGTATAGACAGGCACTCGGCAGACGCGACATCCCGTTTATCGAGCCACTCGATGAAATTTCGTCGAGCGACTCGATATTTTTCTGTTCAGTCGGTTGATACTTTCCCGGCCATATGCTATACTACCTTCAAAGGAGGATTGTTAATATGGCTATTCCTGTAAATGTTGATGATCTCATCAACCATCGAGTTGTCGAATCCACTCGTATTGAGTACAAAGCCGACTTCAATCCTGATCCTATCATCCGTTCCATCTGTGCTTTTGCCAACGACATTGACAATATGGGCGGAGGTTATATCATCGTTGGAGTTGAAGAAAATAACGGTGCACCGGTTTTCCCTGTCAAGGGAATTGAGCAGGCACGCATCGATGGCATCTTAAAGAAGCTTCGCGAATACTGCCATTTCATTGAACCGCTCTATGAACCGGTAGTTGAGCCGATTCTTTACGGCACTGTCTATGTCATTGTTATTTGGGTTTCCGGTGGTCACGGCCGTCCGTACAAAGCTCCAAAAGAGGTTACCGGCAAGCAGAGCATCAAACACTATTACATTCGAAAGTTTGCAAATTCAGTCATAGCATCAGATCAGGAAGAAAAAGAGCTCTTCTATGCTTCTTCCAACATTCCGTTTGATGACCGTCCAAATCTGGCGGCTGACATCAGCGATCTTGACCTTGGACTCTTGCGCTCCCACTTAAAGGAGATTGACAGCAATCTCTATCCATATTCTCTTTCCATGGATACCTTGCAGGTTGCAAAAGATATGCAGCTCGTTGATGGCCCTCCGGAAAACCTGAGGCCACGGAACGTTGGCATCCTTATGTTCTCCGAAAGGCCCGAGCGATACTTCCGTTATGCCAGAATCGAGGTTGTTGATATCCCCGATCCTACGGGAACGAATATGGTAGAGAAAACCTTCACCGGGCCGATTCAGCGCCAGCTTCGTGACGCACTGTCTTATCTTAAGAACTATACCATCAAAGAAGCTACCATTAAAACGCCGGACAAGGCAGAGGCTATCCGCATCAGCAATTATCCGTATGCAGCTATTGAAGAGATTCTTTCAAATGCTGTGTATCACAGATCCTACCAAATCAACGAACCAATCACAGTTCGGATTACTCCCGAGGAAATTGAAATCACCAGTTTCCCCGGCTTTGATCGCAGTATTACAGACGAAGCCATTGATCACTTCGATATCCGGGCACGCATCTACCGCAACCGCAGAATTGGCGACTTCTTAAAGGAACTGAGGCTTATTGAAGGCAGAAACACAGGGCTCCCGAATGCGAAGAAAGCGCTGGAAATGAACGGATCACCGGCTCTTCGCTTTGAGATGAATCCGGATCGTGATTTTCTTTCCGTCAGCATACCGATCCACAAGCACTTCTCTGCGGTCAAAGAGAAATCGCAGAAGGAGCTTGCATACGAAGAGAAAATCTTCTCTGTCCTGGCAGAAGCACCTGCCACTTTAACGGAGCTCTCCCACAGTATGGGCTACAAAGGTATCACGCAGAAGCTTCGCAGCACCGTAAATGGCCTCATAGAGAATGGCGTCATCAAGCAGATTGTCGATAACGGCACAGTTAAATTATCACATTAATACTTTGAGACCGGTCCGGGCCGGTCTCTTCTTGCGTTTTGAATCGGGAGGAACAGGCGTCAGTACCAGAAAAAACGGAGCAGGATTTTCTGCTCCGTTTACGGTTTGGGGGAGAAATCAGGTGAGGAGCTTCTCTCGGAACAGTCTGCCCCAGAGCGCATTTTCTTCTTTGATAGGGGAGTGTGCAGACTCATGGAAGGGAACATATTCCTTGTAAGGAGTTTCCAGATTATCAAACCAGGCCTTTGCCAGAACGGTAGGGGTGTTCTGGTCGTGATCTCCCTGGAACAGATATACGGGCACATCAAGCTTTTTTACATCTCTGTCGAACTGAAGGGATACAACTTCGGGCCAGAGCTTTTCAAGGCAGTAGAAGGTCCCCTTGGCATAACGGTAGATATCGGTAAAATAGTTGTATTCCCCGGAAGTCAGCATCGGCATGACCACGGATTTGACGATGCTTTCTTTTTCTTTCCAGCAGCCGCCTCCGAATTTCGTCATGTAGTCGCGCTGAACCATGAGGGCATCCAGTCCGCCGGCGTACATGCCGTTTACGGGTTCGCCGATTTTCTCCAGCTCTCTCAGTGCTTTCGCATCATTGTGTTCCTTCGCATAGTTAACCGTGAAGTCATAGGACATCTTCTCGTTGACCGGGCCGTTGACGAACTGCCCCATCCCCACATAAGCTTCAATGGTATCGGCATGCCTGCAGAGATAGCTCACCCCCAGAATGCTGCCCCAGGAATGGCCGACGAAGATGATTTTATCCCGGTTGAAGCGCTTTCTGAGATAATTCACTACTGCGTACATGTCCTCGACCTGTTGGCTGATGGTCATGTCTTTGCCCGCATTCTTTTTGCGGTAGCTTTTTCCGGCCATCCGCTGATCCCAGCAGACCATGATGCAGGAGTCGGCAAGGTATCTGCTCTGTCCGGGCATTACCCAGGAACGGTCGCATACGCCGGGGCCGCCGTGAACGAAAAGAACCACTTTTCCTTCGGGATTGTTGCTTCGGATGTGAATATGCTGTCTGTCGCCGTTTACATCGATGTAAAGCTTCTCATCAAGTATATATTTCATGGAACAACCTCCTAAAGATTATATTCTGTTTATATTTATTCAGATGCAGGGAAAAACGACTCTGCAGCTTCTTTCAGCGCGGAAATTGTGCCGGGATTCAGTGGCTTTCCCGTCAGAGACGGATCTTCTGTAACCCTGGGATTTCTGAAGTCTATGGATGCACCTTTGGTGAAATCCAGAGTTGCTTCCGGGCAGGAAAACCCGTTTCGCCCGAATACGGTCCGGAAGAGAATCATGGCCAGCAGATAGTCTCCCTCCGGAGAGGCGTGCTCTCCGTCATACCAGAAGAGATCGATTTCCGGATGGGTTTGAAGAACGGTATCCCAGATGAAGCCGACAGGGGCGAGAGTGCAGCCGGTGCTTTCGGCAATTTCCAGGTATGCGCTGTTAACCGATTCCTGCAGTTCCGGATTTCTTTTTTCAACCCAGGTACTGACAATCACCGGCTTTGTTCCGGCTTCCCGGCAGAGAGACAGAATGGGCAGCAGCCCTTCCAGTGTCTGATCCTTCCCGGGGAAGGGGTGCGCCTGCTGCTGAATGATACAGAAGTCATAACTGCCGTAAAGGATATTGAATCGCAGGGAAAAGTATTCATTGTTGTGCCAGGCAAGATCTCTTGCCGAATAGGCCAGCATGGTGACAATCGGTTTGTCACCGGTATTTACTTCCCAGAATTTTGAGAAGATTGCAGGCATATCGTTGAAATAAGTATGGCTGTTGCCGACAAATAAAATTTTCATAGCTCCTCCGTCAGATGATGGCATCCTCAAAGCAGTTTTCTGATTCATATTCGGATATATTATACAGGAAAAAAATAATGTATACAATTTGGAAAATACCATAATATTACAGTAATTTTTCAGATTAACAAAAAGATGAGAGATGTTGACAATTACACGATTCCGTGTTAATGTCAAATTCAAAGTGAGGTGATTGCTTTGGGTGATTTGCTGTCAGTGTCAGAGTATGCAAAACTTCATGGAAAAGATCCGGGAAATATCCGTAGGTTTCTCGCTTCCGGTAGAATAGAAGGGGAAAAGGTGGGCAACCAATGGGTTCTCCCGGAGAATGCTGCATATCCTGATGATCGGAGAGTTCTCAGCGGAAAGTACAGGAATTGGAGAAAACGGGCTGCTTTGAATGAGAACAAAAAGCTGATGCGGGCAATCTCTGCTATGGTTATGGAATTGCGATTCATCTACGGCAACCTGCTTTCCGAAGTTATTCTATACGGTTCTTATGCCAGAGGTACGCAGACGAGTGAGTCCGATGTGGATATTGCCATTATTCTTGACGGAAAACCGTCGAGAGATTTAACAGACAAAATGATTGACTGCGTTTCTTCATATGAACTGGACTGCGGAAAAGTGCTGTCAGTCATTGACATTGATTCGGAGAAATATGAGGAATGGAAGGGCCTGCTTCCGTTTTACAGGAATATTCAAAAGGAGGGACTGGTTTTATGGAAGAAGGCAGAGTAAAAGACCTGTCAAAATATCGGTTTGAAAAAGCGCTTTCAAATATAGCCGTTGCGAGGACTTTATATGATTCTGCCTCGTATGGAGTAGCCCTTAACAGAGCATATTATTCTGCTTTTGACGCAATGAGAGCGGTAAACGCACTTGACGGTTTTGACAGCAGCAAACACAGCGGAGTCATATCTCATTTTAACCAGAAATATGTAAAAACCGGAATTTTCCCTTTAACTTCGTCCGGGATTATCCGAAAAGCCTCCATGTTGAGAGAAAAATCTGACTATGAAGACTTTTATATACCGGACAAAGAAGAAACGGAGAATCTAATTGCAGAGGTTGAAGTTTTTTTGAAGAATGTTGAAGTGTATTTAAGGAATCAGGACATCATATAATAAATACAACATCAGGGTGCAGTTCGTTTGGACTGCACCCTGATTAATCCTCTTTTGTCTCATTACTTTTGCAGTGAGGCTCAATTTTTTCAGGTCAACAAAAAGATGAGGGAATATGCGGCACTTCACAACAAAAAGATGAGGGAATGTTCACGTTTACAATACACTTTTCCGAATAACGGCATGTATACATGGAACAGTTTGACCACAACAGCAAAAATCTTCATTGACAAAACGCGTATATTATTTTTCTGGATCGTGAAATCTTTCTTTCGGCAGAATATCTTTTATATAAGTCTTCACTGTCAGATATACCTCATCAAACTGAGGCTTGCTGACATTGCCCGAAAAGCGGAACTTTTCATAAGAATGCTGCAATTCCTCTGCACGGTAAAGGAACCCATGGAAATCATCAAGAGTTCTGCCGCTTTCATTCAGAACTTGAATGATTTCTTTTTTGTTGAAATCAAAAACCTTGGAAAGATAATACAGATCTACAACATCCTTTATTCTTCGGAAAATCATATCTGTAGATACTGCTGAAATTTTATCCGCTATCATTTGGGATGGAGATACCCCCGGAAAGCGTAATCCACTGATCTCATAGATTTTTGTTGATGAAACCGGCCTGTTTACATCAACATCCATAGAAAACAGCCTTTCTCCTGTAGACCTGTCAGCCAGATCAAATCCGGCGGACCGTCCTTCTCCGTACATTCTGAAAATGCTAACATCCAGACCTATGCCCTTTTTTTCGAGAGCCTTCTGCAGAGATTCCACCATCTGTTCCGCTGACGGCGGAGTGTCGGAAAACCAGTTGCCGTCAATATCTACTGTATGGCGTGTTTCCTCGGAATATCCGGCCTCCAGCAGACAGGCTTTCAGTACCATTGAGCCCTTGAAGCTCATTGGAATCCCACTGTCATATACAGCCATCATCACTTCGTACATGATTTTTTCTTCGGCTGTGAGATTCATATAATCACCTACTTAATTGCTGTAATAATCAATAGCTTCTTTTGCAAGCTTTTCAAACCTTCCCTGATACTCCGGAGCTACGGATATTCCGTCAAAACTGTTTCCGCTGTTGTAATAGTATCTGCTGACTGCTTCCGTTATTCCCTGCATATCCAGTATGGCTTCATTTGCAAATGCATCGGAAATCGTTCTGCTGAGGTCGGTATAATATAGTCCATTCCTTTCCTTTACGCTGTATCGACTTACCTGATTGCCGAGTACGACCACGCCATTATACCGGGACAGGTTATCATCACCGTATACCCAGACAACATATTCATCGCTGCGCCCACCGAAATTTCCCTGACACATCAAGGCCTCGTCCAAAGCAAACACAATAGGCTCTCCAAGACAATCGCGGATTGCTTTCAGCCAGGAGATTGCCCCGACATAGTCCCGCCTCTTCGGAAGAGTTTTCTTCTGCGGATCATACTTCGGAAGTGAAATAGTCTTCCTGTTGACAAGGTCTGTTCGTATGCGGTTCTCTAAAAGCTCCGTAAAATACACTGGCGGCTTTCGTACACCGGACTCCCAATTCTGTATGGTACGGAAGGGAATATTATATCTGGCTGCAAATTCGCTTTGCGTAATGCCTAATTGTGATCTTAGTTCACGAATGTTTATCTTCATCACCTCAACAGCAAAATACACCCAATGAGTGCATTTTGTCAAGGCATTATCCCGGGAAAGAGGCTTCGAGAAAGCATGTTTTCTTAAGAGAGAGGCGGCAAATCCCAATCTTCTTTAACTCCTTCGTGCAGAACTGCTCTGAACGGAGCTAATTATTTCTTTTCTGACGAAATGAGAGCGGTAAACGCACTTGACGGTTTTGACAATGATAATTACTTTTTCACCTCACTGCTTTTGCGGTGAGGCTCATTTTTTTTCCGGTCAACAAAAAGATGAGCGAATATGCGGCACTTCACAACAAAAAGATGAGGGAATAATTGAGGAACCAATACATTTTTCCGTTTTTTGCTCATTTCAGCGAAAACAATGTGAGCGATGAGGAGACTTCAATTACCGGACGATTCGGAGTAAGACAGGTTGATAATTGTAAAACAACAAGCCTGATTTATATATTATGCACAAAAATTAGATACAGAATTTATGCAGTTTGACGTCTGCTTCTTGCTTTACAAAAGGATAGGCCGTCGATATAATATTAACGAAGACCTGTGGGGTCTTTTTCGTGCGTAAATTAATTAACATTGTTAATTAAATTATTAAATGAGGAGAAAACAAATGAAAAAAATTCTGGCACTCGTTCTTGCACTGTGCATGATTTTTGCACTTTGCGCATGCGGCCAGCAGGCAGCTCCCGCAGCAGCCCCCGCAGCGGCACCTGCAGCTGAAGCAGCCCCCGCAGCAGAAGCCGCCCCTGCAGAAGAGGCAGCTCCCGCAGAAGAAATCGTCATCAACTTCCCGTCCATCTGGGTTGGCACTGACTCCAAGGCCGCCTACATGGCAAAGATGATTGAAGATTTCAATGCTGAAAATGCCGGCGCAATCAAAGTCGTTGTTGAAGAGCAGACGGACTATCAGGCATACCGTGACAAGATCCGTACCCTGGTTACTACCGGTGATGTTCCCGACATCTGCATTCTCGACGGTACCTACGATGCAGCTGCTTACACTGCATCCGGCAAGTTCATGGACTTCGCTCCCTATCTGGCAGAAGGCTGGGGCAAGGACTTCGCTGAAGGCTTTGCAGATGCATACACCTTCGACGGTCAGACCTGCATCCTTCCTTTTGAGTCCGCAATCTTCCCCCTGGTATACAACACTGAAATCCTGGCCGAGTGCGGCTATGATTCTTTCCCGACCAACTACACTGACATGCTGGCTATGTTCAAGGCTATCAAGGACAAGGGCTACAACGCAATGGGTCAGATGGCCGGTGAAAATGCATGGTCCTCCATGCTTTGGTACTCCCTGATTGCTCAGGCAATCGGCGGCAAGGAAATCTTTGACAACAAAGATCTGTCCGATCCCGCATTTGTACAGGCAGCTGAAATTCTGAAGGAAATGTACAGCTACACCTTCGACGGTGCTATCTCTGCAGGTGCCGGCGATGTTAACAGCCACTTCATCGATCGTTCTACCGCTGTTTACCTGAACGGCCCCTGGTGGATTGCCAACTTCTACAAAGAGGACAACGCTGTTGACGGCGTTCTTCTTGCTGACGTCTGCGACGTAGCTGCCAACCCCGTCTTTGATGGCGGCAAGGGTGAAGGCGGCGTTGTCACTGCTATCCAGGGCGCTCTCGCCTGCGCAAAGCAGGATGACCCTGCCAAGGAAGCAGCTGTCGTCAAGTTCATTAAGTACATCTCCGATCCTCAGCGTATCTCCGAGTGGTCTCTGTCCTCCGGTGCTATGTTCTTTGTCAAGTACGAAGCATCCCCCGACACTTCTGTGATCGCTCAGAAGTTTGCCGAAATCGCTAACAATGCAAAGTTCACCACTCTGCATGTCAACGGAACCTTCCCCACTGCTCTCTCCACCGAGTTCCCCGCAGCAGTTTCTGCTCTGGCCCTTGGCGAAGTCGATGCACAGGGCTTTGTTGATCAGCTCCAGACGGCAATCGATAACGCAGAATAATTTCAATATTTCCGCAATAGGGCGCGGCAGGCCGCGCCCTATTTTTACTAATTTCTCCGAAGAGGAGGTAGACGATTGAAACTAACGAAATCAGATAAGGGGCCGTTGATTGCGTTTCTTGCGCCTGCGGTATTCCTCGTGATTATGTTTTTCGTAATCCCTGTCCTCTATATCTGTGTAGTCAGCCTTCTGAAGTGGGACGGTATATCCGCGCCCGTGTTCAGAGGTATTACGAATTTTGCAAAGCTGTTCAAAGACAAGGCCTTTATCCGGTCTGTAGAGAACAATATTATCTGGGCATTGGTTGCCGCCTGCATTCAGGTGCCGCTGGCCATGCTCATGGCAATCATCCTTTCGCGCAAGCCCAAAGGCTGGAAGTTTTTCCGTACGGTTTATTTCTTCCCGCAGGTCATTTCCGGAATTGCCCTTGCCACGCTGTGGCGGGCTGTCTACAATGCGGAATCCGGTTTGCTGAACAATATCCTGATTTCCGTAGGCGCCGGTCGTTTTGCCTGTGACTGGCTGGGCGGTATGAAAACGGCATTTCCTGCCTGTCTGATTTACTGGGTCTTTTATGTAGGCTATTATATGGTCATTATGATGGCAGATATCACCACCATTGATGAGACGTATTATGAAGCGGCCACCATTGACGGTGCTACGGACTTCCAGCAGGCAATTCATATCACCATTCCTTTAATTAAGAATTCATCTCTGCTCACCTGTGTGACGCTTGCCTCCGTCATGGGTCTGCGTCAGTTTGAGCAGGTTTATATGCTGACCAACGGCGGTCCTGCCAACAAGACCTCCACCATAGTTCTGTATCTGTACAAAAAGCTGCAGGACTCCAACTATGGTATGGCAGCGGCCTCGGCTATTATTCTGATTGTCGTCGGTGCAGTTTTTATCGTATGTATCCGCAAGCTCTTTGAAGAGCGGAGAAAGGGGGCTGCGAAGTAATGGGTTCAAAGATCAAATCCCGTACCCCTAAGGATATCGCGATCAATGTGTTTCGCTGGATTCTGATTGTCTTCTTTGCAGCGTACACTCTGTTCCCGCTGTTCTGGCTGATTCTGGCTTCCTTTAAGACCAACTTCGAATTTCTGACGGGCCCCGCCTTCGCATTGCCGAAGGTATGGCAGATTCAGAACTATATCAATGCGCTGACGGTAGCAGGCCTGGGGCGCATGATGCTGAATTCCGTAATCGTAGGCGTATGCGCAACCGTAGTGAATGCCATCATTGCCAGCATGGCCGGATACTGCATTTCCCGATTCGCATTCCGCAGCAAGGAACGTCTGTTCCTTCTGTTTACGGTGGGAATTCTCGTTCCCCTGAATGCTCTGATGGTGCCTTATTTCGTTATCATCAACAAGCTGGGGCTGTATAATACCTACGGCGGAATGATTGTCCTCTATACGGCAATCGGAATCCCGATGTCCACGGTTATTATCCGCGGTCTGATGGACTCCATCCCTATGGAAATCGAAGAAGCGGCATATATTGACGGCTGCGGCTTTTTCGGTCGGTTCTTCCGGGTGATTCTGCCTCTGGCAAGAACGGGAATTGTTACGGCTGCTACCTTTGAATTCCTGACCTGCTGGAATGAATTCGTATTTGCCAACCTGATTGTTTCTTCAGACAAGCTGCGTACGATTCAGGTGGGAATCCGGTACTTTACCAACCAGTTCTCCACGGACTACGTTTCCATGTATGCGGCAATCGTCATTTCCATTGTTCCTTCCATCATCGGTTATATTATTTTCCAGGAACAGATCATTTCGGGAATGACAAGCGGCGCAGTCAAGGGCTGAGAAATTCTCAATAATATTGCGGAGCCTCGTTGCATTGGCAATGAGGCTCCGCCTTTTGCGTTATTTCAAAAATATACTCAGGCTTCGATTTCGCAGGGGAATACCAGGCCCCAGTCTTTCCGCAAGCCGTCCATGATTTCCATGACCTGTACGGTCTCGCTCAGAGGATGCTCCGGCGCTTCCGTCCTTCCTTCCTGAATGGCTCTGATGCAGGCATCAAATTCGTATTCATAACCGCTGATGAGGGGAGGCGTGTCAATTCTCTGCAGCAGATTGTCGGAATCGTCATAAACGGAAATGGATGCCGGATTGTTGATATTTTCCACAACGATATAGCCTTTTTCCCCGTGGATGATTCCCTTCCGGTCGGAGCGGGAGAAAATGCTGTGGGTCAGAACCGCCATTTTGCCGCCTTTGAAGAAGATAGTGATGGTCTCCATGCCGTCCACGCCGGTATCGGTCAGAGAAACGGAAGATTCCACTCGCTCAATCTCTGTACCGAAGTGCATCAGCGCGAAGGTCAGCCCGTAAATCCCGATGTCCAGAAGGGCACCGCCGCCCCGCTCCGGCTGAATCAGACGGTCTTTGTAAGCGATGTTATAGGACAGATTGGCGGTCAGCGTGCCGGGCTCTCCGATGATTCCGCTGGCGAGAAGATCATCAATGATCCTGCCGGACGGCATATATCGGGGCCACATGGCTTCAGCCACGAAAACGCCTTTTTCCTGCGCAAATTTCTGCACGTTTTTCGCCTGCGCTGCATTGATGGTGAAGGATTTTTCACAGATGACAGGCTTGCCGTTGGCTATGCAGAGCATGATGCAGTCATAATGCTGAGGGTGCTGGGTAACAACATAAATCAGTTCCACCTCCGGGTCCCGGACCAGTTCTTCATAACTGCCGTAGGCCTTTTTGAAACCGAATTCCGCCCGGAACTTTTCCGCTTTCTCCGGCGTTCTTGCCCCGACGGCGTAGCATTCCACGTTCTCCATCTGCAGCAGAGTCGGAATGACCACATGTGCAATATTCCCAGTTCCCATAACGCCTATTTTCATACGGTATCCCTCCTTAATTTTATGCACGGAATGTGTCAACCTCATTATAGCGAATAATAAAGTACGTGCAAGATAAAATTTATAGTTGATTTTTGTCAACAACAGTGGTAATATACTCACGCAGACATGTTATATCTCTTTCTTTGAGGAGGACGGGCTTGCTTTCATGCAGTCCGTTCTCTTTCTTTTTGTCAGGAGATGAAAAGGCAAAAAAAGTTGCAATTCCGCACGGATTTGCATATGATATTAAAAAAGAGCAATCTGAAAATTCCGATTCAGAGCGGAAAGGTTGAACATTATGAAATCTTGTACAGGGAAAATCCTTCGGGTGGATTTGTCCTCGGGCGCTGTCACAGCGGAAGCAATTCCGGAAGAAGTCTATGAAGCCGTTCTTTCCGGGAAGGGTCTTGCCGCCTGGTATCTGTGCAAAAATATCCCGGCGAATGCAGATCCTCTGGGGCCGGAGAATATCCTCTGCTTTGCCTCCGGTGCCCTGACCGGGACGGGTGCCCTTTTCTGCGGCCGGTGGACGGTTGCCTGCAAAAGCCCGCTGACCGGCGGCTGGGGAGATGCCAACTGCGGCGGTATGTTTTCTCCTGCCATCAAACAGTGCGGCTATGATGCCATTGTGTTTTACGGTGTGTCGGAAAAGCCGGTGTATCTGTACTGTGACGGGAAAACGGCAGAGCTGCGGGATGCTTCTGACCTCTGGGGTCTGGATGCAACGGAGGCGGAGAAAAAACTGCATGAATCAGCCGACCTCCCGGGGAAGAAGAAAAGCTGTGTTGCCCTGATCGGGCCTTCCGGGGAAAATCTCTCCCTGATCTCCGGAATCTGCAATGAAGGCGGCAGAATCGCCGCCAGAAGCGGTGTAGGTGCTGTTATGGGCAGCAAAAAGCTGAAGGCGGTTGCCCTTGCCGGCACCAGGCCGATGCCCTGTGCCGATCGGGAGCAGGTAAAGAAGCTGTCTGCGGAGCTGGGGAGAAAAATCAATAAAATGAGCTTTCCCTCCGGATTTGGCGGTGCGGTTGCCGTCGGCGGTTTTATGATGGGCCGCCTTCCCTCCATGCCGATGGACGGGGCGATGACCTCCCTGATTTTCCGAGAGTGGGGAACACCTTCCAATACGCCTATGGCGATTACCAGCGGTGACGGTCCCATCAAAAACTGGAGCGGAGTCCCTGCCGATGCCCGTTCGGAAATTCGAAGCTACAATCCGGATAAGATCAAACGGCTGGAAAAGGAGAAATACCATTGCTATTCCTGCCCTCTGGGCTGCGGCGGGAAGCTGGACGTATCCCGCATCCGTTACGGAAAGTATCAGGAAAGCCACAAGCCGGAATATGAGACGCTGGAGGCATTCGGTCCCTTGCTTCTCAACGGGAATCGGGACTCTGTTCTCTATCTCAATGAGCTTCTCAACCGGGCCGGGATGGACAGCATCTCTGCGGGGAATACGATTGCCTGGGCAATCGAATGCTATGAAAAGGGAATTCTGACAAAGGAGCAGACGGACGGTCTGGAACTGACCTGGGGCAATACGGAAGCCATCATTGCCCTGACCGAGAAGATGATTGCCCGGGAAGGCTTCGGGAATTATCTGGCCGACGGCGTGAAGCGGGCAGCTGCCCGCTTCGGCGGAGAGGAATATGCCATGCATATTGGCGGCCAGGAACCCGGAATGCACGATACGAGAAACGATCCTCAGCTGGCTGTTCATATGGTGGCGGAGCCGGCACCGGGAAAGCATACCGTGGGAATGGCTATACAGTACGGCGCAATGTCCCTCTGCGATATCTGTTCCTGGGCGCCCCCTGCCAGGCTGCACAGGAAGTCGGAGGACCTGATTCCTTCGGAGAATCTGGCCCTGATTTCCAAGGCCAATGCCTGTTATACCATGCTGACAGACGCCGCCGGCGGCTGTTATTACGGAGAAATGATGGGGACGCATATGTGGAAGCTGGTAGACTATCTGAATGCGGCTTCCGGCTGGAACTATGACGGTGACCATTATATGGAAGTGGGCGCAAGAATCCAGACCCTTCGCCAGCTGTTCAATGTGAAGCAGGGAATCTGCCCGGCAGATGTGAAGCTGCCGAAGCGGATGCAGGGGATTCCGCCCCTTCCCGGCGGACCGCTGAAGGGAATCACGCTGAATAACAGGGAGCAGGTTTCTCTCCACTGGAAAGCCTTCGGTTGGGACGCCCTTACCGGGGAACCGCTGCCGGAGACGCTGGAACGTCTGGGAATCAATCATCTTCTGGAGGTGGAGTCATGCTGAACAGATTGCCGGAATTTCACTATGATGATTGCATCAGCTGCAAAATATGTGTACAGATCTGCCCCCTGTCCTGCCTGGAAATGACGAGAATCGGCAAACAGGGGAAGTATGTCAATGTATTTCCGGAACGGAAGGGAGAAAACTGCCTCGGCTGCGGTCAGTGTGCCTCTGCCTGCCCCATGTGCTGCATTGTCCTGAAGGAGCAGCCGTGAAGCTGAAGGTGTTCCCGCCCCGGGGCTGTGACAGGTCCGTCCTGGATTCCCGGGGGTGGATGGAGATGCCGGAAGGTACCACGGTGGCAGATGTTCTGAAAACAATTCACTGCAGCCGCTGGAAGGCAAAGCTGCTTCTCGTCAGCGTGAACGGAGTACGGGTGGAGTCTTTCCGGATGCCGCTGCAGGACGGAGACGTCATCGGCTTTTTTCAGCCCGTCTCCGGGGGATAATAAAACGACAGGTCATGTGACCTGTCGTTTTCGTCAGAGAATTAAATAACAACGTACTCTTTCAGGCGCTGCATGGCTTCCACGGAGGCATTGTCAAAGGGAATCTTTTCCATAGCCAGGGAGTCCTTGCCGGTTCGGTCAAGAAAAGTCTCAAAATCATATTTCATATGGCGTACCCTCGTTATTATTCAAAGAATCAGATATATCCGGAAAAAATAAAAATTGTCAACTCGGACGATTCTATTGTATTATATTTTCAGTCAAATTACAAAAGAAAGGTTATAATTTTATGGAAAGAACATTCAGCGTCAATCACCCGCTGCTCTTTGTCCTGGCGGGATTGGCTGTGCTGGCAGTCATCGTCCAGTCGGCGGTGTTCCTGAAAAAAGCCTGGAAACGAGCTTTGGAACTGGGATATTCCAGGGAACGCCTCAAATCTCTGGCGACAACGGCAGCAATCTTCACGATTGCTCCGGCGATTGCCATCGGCATCGGCATCATTACTCTGTCCGGTACCCTGGGCCTGCCCCTGCCCTGGCTGCGTCTCAGCGTGGTAGGAGCCATCGTCTATGAGCTTTCCGCCGCGGATACGGCTGCCTCCGCTCTGGGCATTACGCTGGGGAGCGGGCTCACGGCGCAGCAGTTTGCCACCATTGCCTGGACGATGACCATCGGCATTACCACCGGGCTGATTCTCATTCCTGCCTTCTGTAAGAAGACGCTCAGCCGCGTGGAAGACGTAGGAAAGAAAGACGAAAAGTGGGGAGAGCATTTCATCAATGCCATTTTCTTCGGCCTGATCGCCACCTTTGTCGGAAACGGCCTCTCCGGAGTTACGGTAGACCCTGCCGGCAGAGTGACGGCACTGGTGCTGGCAGTATCCGCCCTTGTCATGTGCGTCTGCGGTCTGCTGCGGAACCGGCTGGGCTGGAAGTGGCTCAATGATTATGCCCTGCCGATCTGTATGATTCTTGCCATGGCGTCGGCAATTCCGCTGACTGCCTGGCTGGTCTGAAAGGAGTAGAGAAATGGACAGTCTTTATACCCGGAATATTCACCGCTCCGGCCGCAGATGGTTTGTCGGAGTGTATGCGTTTATTTATCTGTTCCCCATTGTGACCAGCATCTATTTTCATGCCTGGCCCACGGCAAAGCAGCTGCTGACGGCTGCCATAGGCGTGATTCCGGTGTACTGGACGGTGGGAATCGTGGAAGCCTTCACCTACATGCCTATGCTGGGGGCCGGCGGAAGCTACCTGGGCTTCATTACCGGCAATATGGCCAATCTGAAGGTGCCCGTTGCCCTCAATGCCATGGAATCTCTGGGCGTCAAGCAGGGAACGGAAGAAGGAGATGTAATCTCCACAATCGTGATAGCTGTCAGCTCCATTGTTACAGCGATTATTGTCATGCTTTTCGTGGTGCTGATGGTGCCGCTGACGCCGGTGTTCTCCAACCCGGTGCTGAAGCCCGCTTTCGACAACGTGGTGGCCTCACTCTTCGGAGGCATGATGGTAGCCTATGTAGCCAAGTGCCCCAAAGTGGGGGCCCCGATTATTGCCTTGGGAGCGGTTCTGTTCATCTGCATTCCGGCCCTTTCCGGGGTTTATCCCATCGTCCTGCCGGTGCTGGCAGTCCTGGCTATTCTCCTGGCAAGAACCCTTTACAGGAAGGGTAAGATTTGAAAAAGCTTTTATCCTGTCTGGCAGTCCTGAGCCTTTTCGTCGGAATGATTCCGGCTGCCCGTGCTGCAGACTATGCCCAGGCAGACGATCTGCCCCTGAAGCTTCAGGTAGGAGACCGGGTGACGGAAGCGGCGGCTTTCAATGCCAGCTATGACTATAATACCTACGTCTCCCTCCGTTCCGTGGCCGAGGCCCTGAACGGCACGGCAAAGCAGTTCAGCTTCCGTGCCGAATATACGACAGGTGACGGCCAGTATTTCAGCATCCGGACCGGAGAATCCTATACGCCGCTGCCTCGGAATCAGGAACTGAAAAACGAGGAAGAGAAGCTCTGGCTGGGCCTGGCCAGGAACCGGCTGTTTGTTGACGGAGCGGAAAAGAAGTACTACACGTATCTTTACGGCGAGCCGAAGGATCTTTTTATCAGTCTGACGGACCTGATGCTCCTTTTTGACATCGGGGCGGAGTTTACCGCTTCCGATGCGGTCCGGCTCTATCCGGAAAAGACCTTTGCCGCCGATCTGGAAAGCCTGAAAAAAGAAGGATATTTTGACACGGTGAACAGCGTTCTCGTGGGGAATGCCGAAACCGGAATGATTCGCTTTTCCGTGAATCAGGGCAGAGCGTTTCCCATCGCCAGCACTTCCAAGCTTATGACGTACCTGCTGGTCGCCGAGGCAATAGACAGGGGAGCGCTGCATTTCTCGGATGAGGTCCTGATTTCGCCGGCGGCAGAAAAGGTTTCCGCCTCGGAGGACGGAATCATCGAAATGCATTCCGGGGACAGAGTCCCGGTTTCCCAGCTATTGGATGCGATGCTTCTGGCCTCCAGCAATGAATCCGCAGTGGCGCTGGCCGAAGCGGTTTCCGGCACGGAGGCGGAATTCGTCAAAGCCATGAATGCCAAAGCGGAAGAACTGCATATGCACAGTGCCCGGTTCTTCAACAGCAACGGATTGCCGAAAATCCGGGCCGGAACGATTCCTGCCAAGCAGCAGAATTACATGAGTTCCAAAGATATGTTTACTCTGGTCTGTCAGATTCTGAAGGAGCACCCGGAAATTACGGACATCACCGCAAAGCAGTACGCCACCATGGAGGCGCTGGATTATACCACGGCCAACTCCAATCCCCTGGTATTCAATATGAGCGGGAGAGTCACCGGATTGAAGACCGGCAATACCAAAGCTGCTGGCCAGTGTCTGGTCGCCTGTGATTCTGCCGGGCAGATTGTCATCGTCCTGGGGGCGGAGGATGCCGCTTCCCGCGGCAGAATTGCCGAAATCCTCTTCCGCTGCGCCTGACGCAATATAACAAAAAAACGGTACAGACTGTACCGTTTTTTGTTTCCCTGTATTTCCGGATGTTCAGATTCTGCAGTCCCGGAAGAGAGGTTTTTTCGGGTTTTTGGCTTGCAATATCGGGCAGTTGTGATAGACTATACTCTAATATAGAAAAGAATTTTTCAGCACTGCGGAATCGGTTGTTCCGATTCCGCAGGAAAGGGTTGACAGACTTGAATAAGAGGCCGACAATTTTGCAGACAGACAGACAGACAGACAGACAGACAGACAGACAGACAGACAGACAGACGGGAAGGACGCTCTCTATGAACAGAAGCAATAAACGCAGAATTCTCTCTGTCATGTCGGCCATTTTTGCAGTGCTGATGCTTGCCAGTATGATTGCGCTGACGCGAAGCGCGGAGAATCATTACCTCAGCTCCTCTCAGATTATTTCCGACCAGATAGAGAATCTGCTCCGGAGCAATGATGCGGAAAGAACGGAGCTGCAGGAATCCCTGAAGGAGGAGTATATCTCCCGGGCCAAGGCACTTGCCTATCTTCTGGAACGGAATCCGGAGCTGCAGCAGGATTACCGGGAGCTGTGCAAGGTGGCCTCTCTGCTGAGTATCGACGAAATCAATATTTTCAATCGGGACGGGCTGATTGCTTACAGTACCGTGAAGGACTATGTGGGTTTCAGTATCTACAGCGGCGGGCAGATTGCCTTTTTTGAACCGATGATGCAGGACCGCAGTCTGGAGCTGTGCCAGGACCTGACCCCAAATACCAAAGAGGGCAAGCTGATTATGTACGCCGCTGTATGGCGCAATGACGGAGACAGCCTGATTCAGATCGGCATTTCCCCGGAGCATCTTCTTGCGGCCATGGAGAGAACCGATGTTTCCCAGGTGCTGGCCCGAATGCCCGTGGAAGATACCATGTATTTCATTTACGACCCGACGGAAGACGAGGTAATTTCTTCTACCGAACCCCAGTTCTGCGGCCTTTCCAATGCCGATACGCCCCTTCCCCTGACGCAGGCGGCCGGGAAGCTGCACAGATTCAGAGCGGACGGGGTCAGATATGCCTGTACCCTGCAGGATTACGACAGGTACCGGATTGGCGTCTGTGAACCGGCGTCCTACCTGTATCAGAACATCGGGACAGAAGGGGTCATCCTCTTCCTGTTCCTGGCGGCCAGTCTGGCGGGCATTTACATTCTGATCAACGACACAACGAAGCGGGAAAAACAGACGGAAGAAAAGTACGTCACCGAACTGCAGGACTATACGGATCAACTGTCCAACTACAAGCGGGCGATTCTTTCCGATGCTCTGATTTCCCTGGAGGTCAATCTGAACAAAGACGACCTGTATTACGGCGTCTGGAAGGATGACGCAGGGAAGGAAGTTCCCCTGCAGGAGATTCTCGGTCTGGAAGTTCCCTGCAGCTATGAAGAATATATCAAAAAATGGAATCAGCGCTTCGTCGGAACCGGGAATCAGGATACCTTCTCCGTCAGTACCGATACGGCATATATGCTGGATGCCTTCCGAAAAGGGCAGACGGAGATTACCTTTGACTACCAGGCAAAGACGATTGACGACAGAGAAGCCTGGCTGCGCCGCTGTATCTGCATGACGCAGAATCAGAGTGGGGATGTGATTGCCTACACCAGCGTAAAGGACATTACCGAGCTGGTGGAGCAGGCAAAGAAGGACGAAGCCTATGTCCGCGCTCTTGCCACGGAATATGAAAGCATCAATATCGTAAGCATCACCGAGAACAAGGCAGAGGACCAGGTGGTGGTTCGCAGCCGGGTATCGGAAGACATCATGGCACTGATTGATGAAGAGACGGTACAGGAAACCAACTACGGTAAGAAGCTGGATCTTTTTGCCCGCTTCGTAGAGCCGGAGGAACGGACTCAGTTTGAAGCGGAGACCGATCGGGCAGCCATTCTGGCGTCCTTCGCAGAGGAAAAGACCCACATCGCCAACTTCCGTATTCGGAAGGATGACGGATCCCACGTTTATTATCAGTTCCGCTTTGTGCCGATTCGCGGAGAGAAAGATCAGATTACGGGCATGATTGCCTGCCTGCGAAACATCGACAGCGAAATCCGGAAGGAATTCGGCATCCGGCAGGAGCTGGAAGATGCCAAGATCGCTGCCGAGGCCGCCAATCAGGCGAAGTCTACATTCCTCTTCAATATGTCTCATGACATCCGGACGCCTATGAATGCCATCATCGGCTTTACGGACATTGCCGAAAAGCATATCGATGAGAAGGACAGAGTCCTGGAATCTCTCGGAAAAGTCAGAATGTCCGGCCAGCATCTGCTGTCCCTCATCAATGACGTTCTGGATATGTCCCGGGTGGAATCCGGTACGGTGAAGATTGAGGAAGAACCGATCTGTCTGGATACGGCGAAAGACAACCTCTACAGCATCCTGAACGGAAGCGCGGAGGCAAAGAATATCGAGTTCACTTCCGAAATTTCCGATTCCGTAACGCATCACTGGTTCTGGTCGGACCGTCTGCGGATGATGCGGGTTCTGACAAATATCATTTCCAATTCCGTAAAGTATACCAACCCCGGCGGAAGGATTCATCTGCTGGTGGAAGAGCTCCCCTGCAACAGGGAGGGCTATGCCAGATTCCGCTACACGGTGAGAGACACCGGCATCGGCATGAGCAAAGAATTCCTGCGGACGATTTTTGAGCCGTTTTCCCGTGCGGAATCTGCAACGAAGAGCGGCGTCGTCGGCACAGGGCTCGGCATGGCCATCACGAAGTCCCTGGTGGAGCTGATGAACGGCACCATTGCCATTGAAAGCGAACTCGGCGAAGGCACCTGTGTCCGTCTGGAATTTGAAAACCGGATTGCAGAACCGGTTTCTCCCAAGATTCCCGAAAAGGAATCCCTGCCCGTCCATCTGGAAGGGAAGAAGATTCTCCTGGTGGAGGACAACGAGCTGAACCGGGAGATTGCCGCAGAGATTCTGGAAGAAGAGGGAATCACTGTCGATTCGGCAGAGGACGGGGATATCGCCGTGGAGAAGATACGCAGCGGGACCAAAGGGCAGTATGACCTGATTCTCATGGATATCCAGATGCCGAAGATGAACGGATACGAGGCAACGAGGGCGATCCGGAACCTGCCGGAGCCCTGCGATTCTCAGATTCCGATTATTGCCATGACGGCCAATGCCTTCGATGAAGATAAAAAGAATGCCTTTGATGCCGGCATGAACGGGCATATTGCCAAACCCGTCGATATCCCGAGGCTGCTGCGCACGCTGGAAGAAGTTCTCAACAGCTGAATATTTACAACAAAACCGGAAGCGTTTCGCTTCCGGCTTTTGTTATGCCCTTTGCCAGAGCATCCGGTTGTCTTCAAAGCGGACATTTAGCCGGCCGCCGTCCTTTTCCCAGGCCAGGTAGGACCGGACCGTGCTGCCTACCAGCGCGTACTGTTCAAAGTTCATCATCAGCCCGTAAGCGGCAAAGAGATGCTGCAGGATTTCTTCAAAAGTCCGCGGCTCCTTGCAGAATTCGGCGATTTTATCTCCGATTTCCAGCACGGTGTCGATATTGTACTGCGCCAGCTCGGCAATATCCTCCGTAGGCTCCGCGTGGGACGGAACGAAAATCCGGGCCGACATCTGCTTTACCTTTTCCAGCGTGTCCAGATAGGCGGCAACGTCATAGATAAAACCGATCCGGTATTTGGCCAGAGTCTCCCGGCTGGAGAGACAGTCGGCAAGAAAGACCACGTCATCCGCCGTGCGGAAGCCCGTCATGTGGAAAAAGTGACCGGGTAATTGAAGGAGGCGGAGTCCCTCCGGCAGCACGGCCTCCGTCAGAGGCTCCGCAGCGCTCTCCTGGGCCAGGAGAAACTTGTGCCGCAGGTCCCGGCAGGGATAGCCGCCGTAAAGGAAGGCACTTTCCAGCTCCGGGTGATTGGTGAAGTCGCACTCGATGCCCGGGGCATAGATCCGGCAATTCGTCTGCCCCTGCAGGTAACGGTTCCCCCCGATATGGTCGGCATTGGAGTGGGTGTTGTAAATGGCGCGCAGCTTCCAGCCGTTGGCATCCAGAATCTGCCGCAGTTTTCTGCCGGCGTCCTTGTCATTGCCGCTGTCAATGAAGCAGACTTCTCCGCCGCCCAGCTGCAGGATGCCGATTTTGGCAGGACTCTGAATATATCCGGTATTCTCCGTGAGAGAAATCAGTTCAAACATAGAGACTCAGAGAAAAGAATAGATATTCAGCCCGGTGACGGGATCCTTCTGCCGTTCCACAGTGCCGTCCAGCACGGTAATGACCATTTCGCAGGTGGCGCTGATGACGGCCCGGTTCAGATGCCCGCCGAAGACGCGGCCCTTGTCATCTCCGCAGCTCATGTGCAGATGGGCATAATAGGCACCGTCCATAGTATTGACGGTTCCGGTCAGGGACACGATTTCATAGGCGCCCTGAAAGCTGTTGGCATAATACTTCTGCTCGGGAATGTTGTACACGCCCACCGTGAAGTCATCCACGGCACCCAATGCGGTGACGGAAGCCAGCTTGATTTCTTCTGCGGCGGCAATCTTTGCCAGGGATTCCAGAATTTCTTCTCCCCGGTCGAAGCGGGCGACGATCGTGTCGCCAAAACGTCTGTAGTCCATGTTGTTCTCCTTCTTCTTTTGTGTTTCAGGTGATCCATTGCGGTATGCCGTCAGTATAGCACCGGCAACGGGGGAGAATCAACCGTTTGCCGCAGGGAATTGCCCTTGAAAAGCGGCGCTGCAGTTATTATAATAAATAGTAGATAATTATCAAATATGGAGGAGCCAATATGAAAACTGCAGTGATTACCGGAAGCACCAGAGGTCTCGGCCTGGAGCTGGCAAAGAACTTTCGGACTGCCGGATTCAACAAACGGAACTTCTTTGACTGAGAATCTGCCGTGAAATCTGTTGCTTTTTTCTCTCTTGTGTGATAAAGTACATCTGTATATTTATGTAAACCGAATTATTCTCACCCAAAAACGAGGTGCTTTATGAAAATGAGAAAGAGATATTTGTCCCTGCTCCTGTGTCTGGTTCTGTTTGCGAGCCTGCTGCCGACGGCTTTTGCCGATGCTACGGTAACGGTGAATGGCGTAGCTCCGGATGCGGTTGGAACAGCCGTACCCGGTGTAACCTTTGACGGAAGCAAGCTGACCATCGGTCCGAGTTTTACTGTTGCAGATAAGGCCACAGGCGTTGGATTCCTGATTGAAGTGACCGGCGGGGATATTGAGATCGATCTGAAGCAGGATCTGAATATAACCGGCAAGACTTACGACGGTGTCATCAGTTCTGCCGGGAAAATCACCTTTGTGAATTCCGCGAGCCAGACTCTGACTTCCGATGCGAAGGGGATTGTTGCAGGAACT
>JAZLHH010000023.1:0-3325 GCA_045616745.1 Candidatus Limivicinus sp.
CCTACAATGCCTGGGCCGCAGCGAGGCTGATCAACCGGCTCTACAGAGGAAAGGCAAGCAATCTTGTGGCAGCACTGCTGAACACCGACGGCATCTCGAAAGACGACATCGACGAACTGCGCCGGATGTTTTCGGAGGGGAATGAATGAGCGCTTTTCTGAAAACACTTTTGGTGCTGACGGCTGCCGGCACGCTGTGCGGGCTTTTCCTTGTGGCGCTGCGAAAGCTGTCAAAGGGAAAGATTCTGAATTCCTTTTTATATTTCGCCTGGATTATTGTTGTGCTGAGATTTGCCGTTCCTTTCAATGGTCTGATCCCGGTCGGCAGTTTGGCGCCGCATGCAGATTCCCCAATGCCTTCGTATTCGGAGCCGCAGCAGGTCATCACGGATACGGAGATAATGGTCATACCGTCATCATATTCTCACATGCACGTACCGGCTCAACCTGTGCAGAGCCAGCCCGCGGCGGAGCAATTCCCACACGGTGTAAAAAAGGCTGTATTCATCCCAATGCTCCTGTTTACAGTCTGGTGTTGTGGCGCAGCCGGTTTTCTTATCCGGAATGTGATCTCCTATGCACGGTTTGCGGCATGGATGAGGAAGGGATTATCAAGCCCCTCCCGCCATGATGAGGAGCTTTATGATGAGGTTTATTCTGCGCGGAAGCCAACACTCAGGAGAAGCAAAATACCTTCCACGCCGCTGACCTTTGGAATTGTAGATCCCATACTTGTCATTCCGGATACGGAGTATGAGGATGATGCCCTGAAGCATGTTTTCCGGCACGAGATCATTCATTTCAGGAGGCACGATATCCTGCTCAAGTGGCTTGCCCTTTTTGTGTTTTCAGCACATTGGTTCAATCCTTTTGTCTGGTATTTCAGAAAGGAAATTGACAGAGTCTGCGAGCTGAGCTGTGATGAAAGGCTGCTGAAAAGAATGAATGCTGACGAAAAGCGCAGATACGGCGAAACACTCCTTAAGATTGCAGAGGATAGCTGCGCGGCACCGTGCCGGATGATAACCGGTTTTTCCGAAGGGAAAAAAGACTTAAAGGAGAGGCTTATTCAAATCATGTCATTTAAGAAAAAAAGTAAAATCGCCATAGCTGCTGCGCTTGTTCCCATTCTGCTTCTATGCGGATGCGCTTTTGCGCTCGGCCCGAAGGCCGATAAGGCTCCGGAGGCAAACACTGTTACCATTTCCAATGTGGATGAGCTGCTGGCAGCGATCGCTCCCAATACCGAGATCCGTCTGGCTGCAGGAACGTATAATCTGACAGAAGCAGCTGACTACGGCAAAGGCGATGCAAGTGAGCATTATCACTGGGAGAACTACGGCTTTGGAAACCAGTACGAGCTCTGCATCGAGGGTATTGATAATCTGACCATCATCGGCGACAATGCGGAAATACTCACTGTTCCGCGTTCTTCCAATGTGCTGGCATTCCGAAACTGTGATCAGCTTTCTCTGCGCGGCCTGACAGTCGGCCACACGGAAGCTGCCGAAGCCTGTGAAGGCGGCGTCATCCGGCTGGAAAGCTGCGCTGATGCGGCCATAGATAATTGCCGGCTGTACGGCTGCGGTACCATCGGCGTCTGGGCGGAAGGAAGCCGCAGCCTGAAAATAACCAATACAGAGATATATCATTGCTCATGTGCAGGCATCAATTTTTCAAATGCTGCCGGCCTCCGGGTGGAAGATTGCAGCATTTATGACTGCGGTAAGCCGGAAAAATATCAGAGTGCTGCAGGTGCTTTCTCTTTCTTCGCGGTATCAGATGTTTCTGTAAAGAACTGCGATGTTCATAATAATTATCTGCAAACTTTGATTCAGGGAAGTGCAAAGGATGTGACCTTTGAGGGCATCCGCGTCCATGACAACCACATATCCGCTGCATTCTGCTTTGACGGTGATGTGGAATTCAGCAATCTTTCCTTCACGGGCAATACCGTTGATAAATGGCTGGATGAGTACAGAAGCGGATCAGTCACCATCGACGGAAAGAAATACTCGGAAGAAGAACTTGCGGAGATGTGGGGAGAGCAGATGTCCGCAGCCGGAATCGGAGCGACGGAGACGGAAATGGCAGCCATCGACCGCAGCGGTACGAAAGAAGTTCATGTTAAGACTGCCGATGAATTTCTCTCTGCTGTCGCATCGGATACAAGCGTTTATATTGACGTTCCCCGGATTGACCTGACATCCGCCTCTGATTACGGAGAAGGGGCATTCGATATTTGGGGAACTCCGGATTTTGGAAACAATACCTGCGCATGGGCAAATTGCTATGACGGCTATGAGCTCTGGATAGGCAATATCAGCAATTTCCACATTGTCGGCGGAGAGATCGTGACGCAGCCCCGGTACGCAAATGTTCTGAATTACAGTTCCTGTTCCAATATCACACTGGAGAATGTGCACCTCGGGCACACACCGGAGCAGGGATCCTGCCGGGGCGGTGTTCTCAACCTGCTGGCTTCAGACGGTATCATTCTGGAAGGCTGCGACCTCTACGGCTGCGGAATACTCGGCATTCAGGCAAAAAATGTCCGGGATCTTCACGTGCAGAATACACTGATCCATGACTGCAGCAACGGAGCTGCCATGCTGGAAGATTCGGATAACGTCGTTTTCCTTGGCTGTGATGTTGTGAACTGCCCGAATCCGCACTTCTTCCTGACCGGCTGCAACAACTTCAGCTGGGACAACAGGCTGATGGATCCCTTCAGTTCTTTCAACGTGAATGACAACGCAAGGAATCCCTACGAAGAAGCGCTGAATTCTGTCGCGGCTGTACCTGCTCCGATGCCAGAAGCCGACACCGAAAAAACCGCTGCCGTCAACATGGCCTGCATGGTGGTTGATGCCTATGTGAAAGGGTATGAGGATTTTGAGTTAACGATTCAGAGCTATCTCTCCCGTACATCCGCCATCGGTGTTTTCAGCGAAATCACCGCGTGCGATTTTCCTGTATACTATGAGACCTCAGAAGGCTTGATCCCGGCGGAGGAATTATTCCCGGCGCAGATGGTGCAGATTTGCCGGATGGACGGTATAGACGAGATTACAGGTGACGAACCGGAAGGAACAACACGAACCATCGATATTTACTTCCGGACATCAACAGACTACCCGGAACAGGAGAGCTCCTATTTCAAAGTGGATCTGATCCGCGAGGATGGCTGCTGGAGAGTTGTAAGATTCTAAAGCCTTTATAACATATGACCGGGTGTCTTCGTCGACATCCGGTCATAGATGATGAAACAATAGATAGTTCCGACGGAACAAAAACAGTTTCCGTTGAATTCCAAAACCCTGACT
>JAZLHH010000024.1:0-5066 GCA_045616745.1 Candidatus Limivicinus sp.
CTCCAATTCTCCTTCCTCCGGCCGTTACATGGTCGTCACCAAGTCCCCCCTGACCGGCATGATCGCCTGCGCCAACTCCGGCGGTATCTGGGGTGCCAAGCTGAAGTTCGCCGGCTGGGATGCCATCATTGTTGAAGGCAAGGCTGCTGACTGGCAGTACATCACCATTGAAGACGACAAGATTGAGCTTCACGATGCAAAAGACTATGTCGGTCTCCTGAGTGAAGAATGCGATGACAAGTTCAAGGCCGTTTACGGCGAAGATGCTTCCGTCCTCTCCATCGGCGTTGCCGGTGAAAATCAGGCTCTTCTGTCCTGCGTCATGAATGACAAAGATAGAGCAGCAGGTCGTTCCGGTGTCGGCGCAGTTCAGGGCTCCAAGCTCCTGAAGGCCATCGTTGTCAAGGCAAGCCGCAAGCAGCTGGACAACATCTATGACATCGAAGCTCTCAAGGAAGCCAACAAGCGCAGCCTGAAGATTCTCTCCGAGAATGCTACCACCGGCGGAGGACTCCGCGCCCTCGGCACTGCCGTTCTCGTCAACATCATCAACTCCGTCGGCTCCCTGCCCACCAGAAACTGGCAGGAATCCTATGCAGAGTATGCAGAAGAAGTCTCCGGCGAAGCTCTTGCTGAAAAGTACCTGGTAAAGCCCGGTGCATGCTACCACTGCCCGATTATGTGCGGCCGTATCATCAATATCAACGGCAAGGTCTGCGGCGGTCCTGAATATGAACCCCTGTGGGCATACGGCCCGGACTGCGGCGTCAGCGATTTGAATACTGTTGACGAATGCAACATGTGGTGCAACGAGCTGGGTCTCGACGCCATAGGTGTACCGACGACCATTGCAGCCGCTATGGAACTCTACCAGAGAGGCTACATCAAGGAAGAAGAATGCGACGGCGTTCCCCTCGAGTGGGGCAGCCCCGCAGCAATCCTTGAGTGGACGAAGCGCATGGGCAAGCCCGAATCTCCTCTGGCAAAGCTCATGGCAAACGGCTCTGCTCGTCTCTGCGAAGCTTACGGCCATCCCGAGTACTCCATGTCCGTCAAGAAGCAGGAGATTCCTGCATACGACGCTCGCGGAATCCAGGGCATCGGCATCAACTATGCAACTGCAAACTGCGGCGCAGCTCACGTTCGCGGCTATACCATCAGCCCCGAAATCCTTGGCCTGCCCCAGCAGATTGACCGTACCACCACCGAAGGCAAGGCCGGCTGGGTCAAGACGTTCCAGGATCTGACTGCTGTCATCGACTCCATGGGCAACTGCCTCTTCACCTCCTTCGCAATGGGCGCTCAGGAGTACACTGACCTCCTCAATGCCGCTACCGGTACCGAGTGGACTGCAGAGCAGCTCCTCGAAATCGGCGACAGAATCTTCAATATTGAGCGTATGTTCAATAAGGCTGCCGGCATGAAGGCGGAAGACGACACCCTGCCGAAGCGTCTCCTCGAAGAGCCGATTTCCAACGGTCCTTCCAAGGGCATGGTTTCTCAGCTGGATGTCATGCTTCCTCAGTACTACGAAGCACGCGGCTGGGTTGCAGCATTCCCGACCGATGAAACTCTCAAGAAGCTCGGTCTTGACGAGTGCGTAGGTAAGTAATTATAATTTCGGGGAGGCAGTGCCTCCCCGATTTTTCTTTATTGAGGTTTCCTATGATCAATGTGAAAATCTTTGCCACCCTGCGGGACGGAAGAGAAAAGTCCTACAATCTCCCGGCAGAGGAATTCCATTCCGCCCTGGATATCATGAACTATCTGGCCATAGAACCGGAGGAAGTGGCAATCCTCCTTGTGAACGGCTTTCACTGCACCCCGGAAGATCCTTTGAAGGACGGGGATATGGTTTCCCTTTTCCCGCCCTGTGCGGGAGGCTGAAAGCACAGAAAAAGCTCCGAATCTTCGGAGCTTTTTTATATTGCCTATATTCCGTAAAAGTCCAGGAATCGTTTCGTCCGCTCTTCCCGGGGCGCGGAAAGAACCTGTGCGGATGGCCCGGATTCCACCAGCTCGCCTCTGTCCAGAAAGAGGACGGCGTCGGCGATGCGCTTCGCCTGCTGCAGGCTGTGGGTAATGAGCAGCATCGTGCATCCGGATTCCCGGCAGTACTTCTGCATCAGCTGTTCGGAAAGCAGCGTGGACTCCATGTCCATTGCCGAGGTAGGTTCATCCAATATCACCAGTTCCCGGGGTGTCATCAGCACTCTGGCCAATGCCATCCGGGCGGTTTCACCGCCGGAGAGCCGGTTTCCGGCCTTGTCGGCCAGATGTGAGATCTGCAGTGCTTCCATGAATTCTCTGCATCTGTCCGGATTGTTCCCGCCAAGCTGAATGTTCTTCCGCGTGTTCATGGAAAAAGCATAGCTCTTCTGCGGCATGTAGCCGGGAGCAGAATCCAGCCGGACTTTTCCGTTGTCTGCATCTGTAATGCCGGCAATCAGCTTTGCCATGGTGGACTTGCCGCTGCCGTTAGCGCCGACGACGGCATAAATCTTTCCGGAGTCCAGCGTGAGCTCCGGCAGATTCAGCACGGTGCGTTCACCGTAGCTTTTCCTCAGAGGGGGAATTTTCATCGGCTCAGCCTCCTCTGCAGCAGCGAAATCATAATATTGACAAGCAAAGACAGGCTCATCAGAATCAGCCCCAGGGCAATGCCCAGGGAAAAGTTCCCCTTGTTGGTGTATTCCATAATGGCCGTGGTCATCACGTTCGTCTTCCAGGCAATGGCCCCGCCGACCATGGATACGGCGCCGACTTCCGCGATTGCCCGGGCAAAGGCCAGGAGATATACGGAAAATACCTGATAGGTACACTCGCGGCAGAGCAGAAGAAAAGTTCTTCCCCGGGAAAGGCCAATTCCTTTAGCGCTTTCCTTTACAGGGCCGGCGATTCCCGTTACGTAGCTCTCCATATTGCCCGCCACAATGGGGAAAATGAGAACCACCTGCGCCAGAATCATGAGGTCAACCGTATAGAGCAGCTTCAGGTGCCGGAAGGGACCTACCCCGGAAAACAGCAGATAGAAAATCAGTCCGCAGACAACCGGCGGCATGCCCATGAGCGTCCGGTTGATAACCAGCAGAGCACCTCTGCCCCGGAACCGGCAGGAACCCAGCCAGATGCCGAAGGGAACGCCGAGCAGCAGGGCAATAAGAGAGCTGGATAAACTCATTCTTGCCGTCACGGAAAGAATGTCCAGCAGCTCCGCATCCCCGGAGACAATGAGCGCTATGGCTTTTTGAAACGCAGTATGCATTTTCTTCTCCTGAAAGGAAATACCCTTGGGAAATCCCAAGGGTATTGTAACCTATGCTGCGGGATTTGGCAACCTTACTCCATAGTGCCGCCGTTGGCGACAAAGGTGAGGAAGGTGGCTTTATCCGTGAGGATATAGGATCCGGTCTCTTCTGCCATAGTCAGGCAAGCGCCCATGCCGTTGTTGGCAGAGGTGTACCAGTCAGTGTAGTCCTTGAAGCTTTCGGCTTCCTGGGTGATGCCCAGAGCTTCGGGCCAGAGAGCCAGCTCCTTGGTATGCGTGCCGGAGCCGTCACCGCGGGAAACGAAGGGGAACTTGCCGTCGGCAATGGCAGCGAAGGCGGTCAGAACGTCAGCAGCATCCTTTACACCTGCCGGGTCGGCAGAGGGGCCGCAGAGAACGAAGTAGTTGTACATGAAGGTGTTGCGCTCAGCTTCCAGACCGTCCACGATGCGGCCAAATCCGTCGGCTACGAAGGTCTCTTCCTGTGCCTTGGCATGCACCAGAATCAGGTCGGCATTGCCCATCTTGGCAGCAGCAATGGCCTTGCCGGTACCGGCGGAAGCAACTTCTACGTTGTAGCCGTACTTCTCCTGGAACATGGGGAGAAGGTACTTCAGCAGTCCGGAGTCATTCACGGAAGTGGTGGTGGAGAGGCGAATGGTCTTGGTTTCCTCAGTGGCTGCGGGAATCTCCGCAGTGGAAACCGGGCGGCCGTCCTTGAGATAGAAGAGGTACTCGCCGTAATCTTCAAATCCGTAGTTGGCTGCGGCCGTTTCACCTTCCTCGGAGAGGAGCCAGTTGATGAGCGCATCCGCACCGACGGTGTTGATGGCAACGTCACTTACGGGGTTGCCGTCGGCATCCACCCAGGGAGCCTCGGGATTCACGGCGATGACAGTGTAGTTGTTGATCATCTGGTCATCCGCTTCCTTCAGGATGCAGAGATCAACAGCCGGGGCAGCTTCTTCTGCCGGGGCAGGTTCTTCCGCAGGAGCGGCTTCTTCCACGGGAGCAGCTTCCTCAGCGGGTGCTGCTGCGGGGGCTTCTGCTGCAGGAGCGGCTTTCTGTCCGCAGGCACAGAGTGCAAATACCATGCACAGAGCGAGCAGCAGGGCAATCAGTTTTTTCATGGATGTTCCTCCAGTTAAAAATAAGTATAAAAAATCCTCCTGTCCAAAGCAAACCGAGCACAGCGAAGCTGTACTCAATGCTCAGGAAAGAGGCTCGTCCACCGCTCTCGAAAGCTGCCGTATTCTGCCATGAGGCAGAAAGATTTTTCTGGAAAGGATTATACCATATTCGGAAAGGGAAAGTCTATATTGAATTTCCCGCTTTTTACAGCATCAACATAAAATAATAAACATATTATTATAAACATAAATCAAATAACATATTATTAATTACATAAAACAATTAACAGAATATTATATACGTAATATCAAATACATAACATAATAAACATAGTATAATATACATATTACTATTAACGTAATAAATAATACATAACTTAATTAACATAACGCTTAACCAGCGGCTATTATTTATTCGCGATTTACTTTTTACTGAATTCAGGTGGGGCTTGATACGACGCAGCGACATGTAAGTCGAGTCCATGCTGACGGCGTCCGTCTTCGCTGCTCCAACCGGGAAATTTCGCATCTTCGGGCGTCGAGGACTGTATTATTTTAAACCGGCTGATGACGGAGTTGGCCGGGAGACATGAAAAAATCCGGATTACACAATTGACCTGCCGGGGTAAAATTTGTATCATGAATGCGGTGAGTTGATTACCTGAGAC
>JAZLHH010000025.1:0-33466 GCA_045616745.1 Candidatus Limivicinus sp.
GGAAGCGAGATATACGAGAAGTATGCCCATCTGACTGACGCCTACGACCTTGTTGTCGGATACATTGCAAACGACCGTATGTACACCGAGCTTGCCCGGTTCTTCAGAGGCGATATATCCGATATAGCACTGCTCCATTGCTTGTCTGCTCTTGATCTCGGCAAACAGTATGTGGCTATTTCCGAGAAAGCCTGCAAACAAGTCAAAATACTCAAAGAAGAATCTTTATCGCAGTTAGAGTTGTCCGTACTTAAAGACCTGAGCTCCAAGAGAAGAAAAGATGGCATCCGTCTTGCCGATGAGATCGTAAAGCAGTATCGCCGTGAGGGACAGTTCTTTGATGAAATCATAGGAGGATAACGATATGTTGGATTCCCTTGAAATATCTCTCTGCCAGATGCAGGCTCATTTGTTTGAGTTATCCGCCGAAAAAGGGTATGACAGTGAAGATTTTGTCAAAGCATTTATGAATTCAAGTATTGCAGCGGATCTGGACAAAGAGTTTAACCATGCACAGTGGGCGGGAGAAGAATACCTACTTTCTTGCTTGTCCGAAGAAAAGCCCAATTCAGCAAAGCAGGGTGCGGTACTTGATACAGAAACCTTATTCTGGATTGGTTACCTTTATCGCTGTTGGCATTTCTACACTGGTGAATCAAGCAAGGAAATATATAAGCAAGCACCAATTACGGTGATGAAGCAAGTGTATTTGCCGTATCACACTATGAGTACAGAAATGGCAATAGACAGGTTGAAAGAAACCTACACCGATAAGAAAGCTATGTCGAGGAATACTTGAAAGATTTATAAAGTATTTGCAACTCGAACTTGCATTTTCAGGAGATAATATAAAACATTATGGGAACGATGATTAGCCTCGGTGTGGGGAAAATGGAAATTGATTGGGGAAAAAACAACGTTTTTACTGATCATTCTGTTTTATTTAAAGTTGATGATGTTGGTGAAGTCCCCTATTTTTATGCCGATGAGACAGTTTCGGAAGAAGAGGGTATTCCTGTTATTGTTGAATACAAAGAAGGACTAACCCGGTCTCTCGCGTCAATGAAAACACGGCTTGACTTGTTGGGTTATACACTTAAAAACATTGAAAAAATGTATAACGAATTGGTCCTCGAATCCGAAGCATGTATGTTGTAAAATAAAAATGCAGAAAGTTGCAACTACAATTTCCATATAATTGCAGTCTATGCAAAAATCCATTGCAGACATATTTCAAAACCATTAAGGAAACCCCAACATGAAACTGATCGGTCAATACATCAAAAAATACAAAAAGCTCTTTATCTTCGGTTTGGCTTTCAAGCTCCTGTCCTCTGTTCTGGAACTGCTGATTCCTTATGTCATGGAGCATATCATCGATACAGTAGCACTTTCCGGCGACCTGAAGCGGGTCATTCTCTGGGGTGCAGGAATGATTCTGCTGGCTCTGGCTACCTGGATCTTCAATCTGAAGGCCAACAATACCGCCATCCGTATGTCCTCCCGGGCTGCCTATGATATGCGGCAGGAGCTGTTTCAGAGTACAATCAGCCTGTCCAGCGACCAGTTTGACGATTTCAGCCTGCCGTCTCTCACCTCCCGCATGACCTCGGACTCCTACAATGTCCAGAACTTCCTCCGGGCAGTGCAGACGATGGGGGTGCGTGCCCCGATCATGCTGATTGGCGGCATCATCATCACGATGACGATGGATGTCGGTCTGTCTCTCATTTTGTGCGTTCTGGCGCCGGTAATGATTGTGATTATCGTTGCCATCTCCCGGAAGGGTGTGCCGCTGTACGACAAGGTTCAGGAACGGCTGGACCGCATCGTTTGCATCATGCGTGAAAACATCACCGGCATCCGTGTGGTAAAGAGTCTCTCCAAGGAGGGCTACGAAAAGCGCCGTTACGGTGAAGCCAACGAAGAAATGACGAAGGCCGACCGGAAAGCCAGTATCGTCATGGCTCTGCCCGGGCCGCTTATGACACTGGCGCTGAATGTGGGTCTGACGCTGGTCGTTATTATCGGAGCAAAGCGCGTCAACGCAGGCGCAACGGAACCCGGTGTGATTCTGGCCTTTCTGACCTATTTCAATATGATCATGATGGGGGTAATGGGGCTCAACCGGATCTTTATGATGCTGAGCAAGGCCAGTGCCTCCGCCGACCGCATCGCCGCAGTGATTCGGATGCCCGCTCAGCTTGTCCCTGTACCTTTGGAGGATACTCCCGCCGCTCCCTCCGATGACTACATCATTTTCGACGATGTCACTTTCGGCTACGGTGACGACGATGATGACGATGACGATGAGCGCTTCGACGGTGAGGAGCGGCAGAACAGTCTGAGCAGCGTCAGCTTCTCTGTCCGGAAGGGCGCCTCCCTCGGTATTATCGGGGCAACCGGCTCCGGGAAAACAACGATTATCAATCTGCTGATGCGCTTTCATGACCCCGACTCCGGCCACATCTTCGTGGACGGCAGAGACGTACGAACCTATGCAGCGGATGAACTGCGGAGCCGCTTCGGCGTTGTATTCCAGAATGACGTGGTATTCGCCATGTCACTGGCAGATAATATTTCCTTCGGAAGAAATGTGGATGCAGAGGGTGTGGCAAAAGCCGCCAGCGAAGCGCAGGCCGCCGAATTTATTGAAGCTTATGAAGACGGCTACGCCCACATGTCCGAAATCCGCGGTGCCAACTTCTCCGGCGGGCAGAAGCAGCGGATCCTGATTGCCCGCGCGCTGGCCTCCCACCCGGAAATCCTGGTTCTGGACGATGCATCCAGTGCGCTGGACTATCGCACTGATGCAGAACTGCGTCAGGCGATCCGGGAGAACCACAGCAATACCACTTCCATTGTCATTGCCCAGCGCGTCAGTTCTATCATGAGTCTGGATTGCATTCTCATGCTGGACGAGGGCAGAATTCTCGGATGCGGAACCCACGAAGAGCTGATGGAGAACTGCCCGCCGTACCGGGAAATCTATCAGACGCAGATGGGAGGTGAGGAGTAATGGCAAATAATCAGACGGTAATGGTCAAGCCGAAGGATGCAAAGAGCGCTCTGCGCAGACTCCTCGGCTATGTGGCAGAATACCGCTGGATTCTGCTGATCTGTCTTCTGCTCAGCTTCGCCGGCAACGTGGCAGGGCTCATCGGCCCGAGTCTGGCCGGTTCCGCGATCAATGAGGCTGCTGCCGGCGTCGGCAAGGTGAACTTTGACAGAGTCCGGTATTTTGCTCTCCGGATGCTGCTGTGTTACCTGATCTCTTCCGGCATTTCCATTGCCATTTCCATCATCATGATGAATGTGAGCAAATACATTGCCCGCAAGATGCGCAGGGACGTATTTGACAAAATGATGAAGCTGCCGGTGGGCTTTTACGATACCAACTCCGCCGGTGATATTATCAGCCGCGTTTCTTACGACATTGACGTCGTGTGTACCTGCATTTCTACCGATGTGGTTCAGATCATGTCCAGCGCAGTTACCATTGTGGGTTCTCTGATTATGATGGTAAAGATTTCTCCCCTGCTGTCCGTGATCGTGCTGTTCTCCGTACCGGTATCCGTATATTTTGCAGTCTCCATGCGGAAGAAGACGCAGCCCCGATTCCGCCGACGCTCCGCAGCCTATGGGGCAATGAACGGCTTCGTGGAGGAGATGTTCTCCGGACAGAAGACCATTCAGGCCTATGCTTACGGTGATGAGGTCGCAAAAAGCTTTGACACCGTAAACGGAGAGGCCGCCGATGCCTATTATGAGGCCGACAATCTGGGGACCAAGATGGGGCCTACCATGAATGCCATCAACAACGTTTCTCTCGGATTGATTGCCACCTTCGGTTCTGTATTCTACATGAATTCTCTGGTAAGTCTCGGTCAGATTTCCTCCTTTGTTCTCTATTCCCGCAAGTTCAGCGGACCCATCAATGAGATTGCCAATATCATCAATGAGCTGTTCTCTGCCCTTTCGGCAGCGGAGCGGGTATTCGGACTGCTGGATGAACAGGAAGAGTCCGCCGACAGTCCGAGTGCCGAAGTACTCACGGAGGTAAAGGGCGACGTAGAGCTGAAGAATGTCAGCTTCGGCTATGACCCGGGGAAGACGATTCTCCATGACCTGAGTCTGAAGGCAGATGCCGGAAAGCTGATTGCCATTGTCGGTCCGACAGGTGCCGGGAAGAGCACAATCATCAATCTTCTGATGCGATTCTATGATATTGATTCCGGTGACATCTTTGTGGACGGTAAGGATATCGACGATATCACGCGTGCAAGCCTCCGCAAAGCTTACGCCATGGTACTGCAGGAAACCTGGGTCTTCAACGGCACAATCTATGACAACATCGCCTACGGCAAGGAGGGCGCCACCATGGCGGAGGTCATCCGCGCCGCCAAAGCGGCTCACATTCATTCCTTCATCATGCGCCTGCCGGCCGGCTACAAAACGGTCATCAGCGAAGACGGCGGCAATATTTCCAAAGGGCAGAAGCAGCTTCTTACCATCGCCCGCGCTATGCTCTACGATTCCCGGATGCTGATATTGGACGAGGCCACTTCCAACGTGGATACCGGGACTGAACGTGCCGTCCAGTCGGCCATGCGCGAGCTCATGAGCGGCAAAACAAGCTTTGTCATCGCCCACCGTCTCTCCACGATCAGGAATGCCGACCGCATTCTGGTGGTGGATCACGGCGATGTGGTGGAACAGGGTACGCACGAAAGCCTCATGGCAAACCGGGGCTTCTATTACCGGCTGTATTCCGCGCAGTTTGAATAGGCGTATGGCAGAGTGTGGCCTTGCAGTCAGAACAGAAACGTGCTATTTTTAGCTTGTTAATCTTTTTTCTGATATTATTGGGAGATATTTATGGGTAAAAACAAAACCATAAAAGAGATAGAAGAACAAAAATATCCGATTGACTGTTATGCAAACCGAGAGATTTCCTGGCTGAAGTTCAACGAGCGCGTGCTGGAAGAGGCGCAGGACCCGGAGAATCCTCTTTGCGAACGGCTGAATTTCCTCAATATTTTCCAAAGCAATCTGGATGAGTTTTTTATGGTGCGCGTCAGCGCCCTGTATGACGACCGGAAATCCGACATTCGCGAAAACAAAACGCAGATGACCAGTCGGGAGCAGCTGGACGCTGTTCTTCCTCAGGTCCGCAGAATGCTGAAAGCGAAAGACAAGTGTTACCATACCCTCGTCAAACAGCTGAAGCTGAACGACATGGAAATTCTGACCTATGAGGAGCTTTCCGATAAGGAGAAGCGCCAGGCCAACCGGTATTTCCTCTCTTCCGTTCAGCCGCTGCTGTCGCCTCAGGTCGTCTCTGCCGGGCAGCCGTTTCCTTTCCTGAGTGCAGGCGAGATCTTTTCCGTTTCCCTGCTGGAGAGAAAAACCCCCGGTGACAAGAAAAAAGGAAAAGGCAAGGACTGGGTCCTCGGGATTATCCCCTGCTCCGGCAATATGCTCAACCGTCTGGTGCAGATTTCCCCGGAAAGCCACCGCTACCTGCCGGTGGAGGATCTGATCAATGCCTTTGCACCGCTTGTCTATGCACAGTATCGGGTTCTCAGCAGCTCGCTGATCCGAATCGTCAGAAATGCGGATATTTCCATTGACGATGACCGCCCGGATGATCTGCTCCTGAAGAGCACGGATTATCGAAAAGCGGTGGAGCGCATGATTGCCACGAGAAAGCGCATGAGTGCCATTAAGCTGGAATACACCGGCAAGATTGATGCGAATCTGATTGCCGTTATCTGCAATTATCTGAAATTACCGAAGAAGCACGCCTTTTACTCGGATGCTCCTCTGAATCTGCAGTTTCTGTATACGATATCGGACATGCTTTCCGATAACAAAAATCTATTCTACAATCCCCGGGTGCCGCAAGCCGGGCAGGATGTCTCCGAGTCCGAAAGCATGATTGATCAGATTCGGAAAAAGGATATTCTCCTCTCGTACCCCTATGAGAGCATGCGCCCCTTCCTCCGGCTTCTGAATGAAGCAGCAAATGATCCGGATGTTGTCTCCATCCGAATCACTCTCTACCGCGTAGCAAAGACCAGCCAGGTGGTTGCCGCTCTGGCGCAGGCCGCCGAAAACGGAAAGGATGTGCTGGTTCTTCTGGAGCTTCGTGCCCGATTCGACGAAGAGAACAACGTAGAGCAGAGCCATGAGCTGGAAAACTGCGGCTGCCGCATCATTTACGGTCTGGATAAATTCAAGGTGCACTCCAAGCTGTGCCTCATTACCCGCCGGAACGGGGAGAGTGTGGAATACATCACCCAGATCGGGACGGGCAATTATAACGAAAAAACAGCGCGTCTTTACACGGATTACAGCCTGATGACTGCCGACCCCGCCATTGGGGAAGAAGCCGCCAATGTCTTTACTGCCCTGGCACTCGGTGAAACAGTAACGCATACGGATACGCTGCTGGTTGCGCCGAACTGTCTCCAGAAAGAAGTCATGGAGAAGCTGGATCGCCAGATTGCTCTGGCAAAAGCCGGAAAGCCTGCCTACGCCGGTTTTAAGCTCAACTCTCTCACCGATAAAGACATCATAGACAAACTGATTGAAGCCTCCGCTGCCGGCGTAAAGATTCAGATGCTGGTCCGAGGAATCTGCTGTCTGGTTTCGGGTGTCCCCGGTCTGACAGACAATATTGAAATCTGCAGCATCGTGGGCAGATATCTGGAACACGGCAGAGTCTATATCTTCGGCTGCGGCGGAGAGGAAGAAGTGTACATTGCCTCGGCAGACTTCATGACCCGAAACACCACTCGCCGGGTGGAAGTCGCCGTGCCGGTGAAGGACCCGGCTCTGCGTACCCGGCTTCTGGAGGATTTCCGTCAGATGCTGAGCGATACCGGCAAGCGCCGCATCCAGCTGGATGACGGCAGCTACGTCAGAGTTCCCTCTGAGGAGCCGCCCTTCAATGTGCAGGAATACTTTGCCGAACGAAGCTATCGGAAATCCGGAGATTCGCTTCCGGAGGAAACGGAATCTGCTGCAGCGGATGAATCTGCGCCGCCTCCGGCCCCGGATCCGGCGGAAGTGAAGCTGCCGGCTGCCCCTGCCGGAAATACCTTCGGAGAAAAGTTCAGTGAATTCGGCAGAAAGCTGACCGGATTCTTTCAGGGGAAATGAAATCCCGAATATGCATCAACAGAAAAGGAGAAACTATGGCTGGAAAATATAATGTCTGTCTGGATATCGGCGGAACGAAGGTCTTAGGTGCTATTTTCAACGAGAAAGGTGAAATCATCCATCGGCTGAAAAAACGCACGAAAGAAAACGGTGACGATGTTGCCAACATCGAAGAGATTATCATCAGTACGGTGAAGGAGATGCTGTCGGAGGCCGGTCTGAAAAAGAGCGACATCCACGCCATTTCCGCCGGAGCTCCCGGTGTCAGCGATTCCGCTTCCGGCATTGTTCTGTTTACCCCCAATCTGCCCTGGCGCAACTACGATATCCGCACGCCGATCAGAGAGAAATTCGGCGCTGAATTCTATATCGGCAACGATGTCAATCTGGGAGTTCTCGGTGAGCACCGCTACGGCGCTGCGAAAGGTTACAGCAACGTCGTCGGCATTTTCCCCGGAACCGGCGTCGGCGGCGGCATCATTATCAACGGTGAGCTTTATACCGGTGCAGGATTCAAAGCCGGAGAAATCGGCCACATGGTGCTGGATCCGGAAGGACCTCTCTGCGGCTGCGGTCAGCGCGGGTGTTTTGAATCCTTCTCCAGCAAGAGAGGCATGTCTGCCTATATTCTCCAGCAGGTAAGCCGAGGCCGTGAATCCTATCTGAGCGACAAGATTGAAAACGGCGTCTTCCGCAGCAAATATCTCAGGAAAGCGCTGAGCATGAATGACAAGGTTGCCGTGGAAGCCGTTGACAGGGCCTGCCATTACATGGCTGTTGCTACCGGCAGTCTGATCAATATTTTCAGCCCGGATCTCATTGTCTACGGCGGCGGCATCATGGAAGCCTGCGGTGAGCTCTTCCTGGGAAAAATCCTGGACGAAGTGGACAGATACTGCATGCCGTCCATCCGTCCCACAGTGGAGCTGAAATGCGCCGCTCTGGGTGATGATTCCGTCATCTACGGCGCACTGGCCATGATTCCGGACACCGGAAAAACAAAATAACGTAAAAACTGCCCGCAGCAGCTTGATATGCTCAGCTTGCTGCGGGCAGTATGTTATTCAGACACGGGAGCCGTCAGTCCAGTGCGAAGCTGTAGCTTTCGCCCCAGTGGCGGCGCAGAGTAAATTCTGCCGTGCATTCGGTATTGTCAAAAATGATGGACCACTGCGTATTGCTGGTGACGTCCTCCGGGTTGGGATCCTGTGCCGCCGCCCGAAGCGCCTCCCAGGCCACGGCTCTGTCCACGGCACCTTCATTGGCCTCCAGAACGTCCAGCATGGCGGTATACCGTTTCTTCGCCGAACCTTTGCCGTACATTCCGTTATCCTGTTCCGGGTCCACCTTGTCGTTATACATGATAAAGAAGTTCGTGATTGCCTGCGTAGGAGTCACGACCATCTCCCGGCCTTCGGACTCACAGTCAAATTCCACGGCCACGCTGTTCCCGGAAGCGTCACTGATGATGAAGTGATAGTCTCTGCCGTTGGAGGAGAAGATATCATATTGTCTGATCAGTTCAATGGCCTCCTCCGTGGTTGCTGCCTTATCGAGGACCAGACGGATCAGCAGAGAGGTGGCAAGCCTGGGTTTTCCGGTATTGTGCATCGTCGGTTCACTCTGCAGCGTCAGGACGGCAACGGAAACGCCTTTCTCATTCACCCCGTCAAGCCCGATAAAGGGGGCTGTCAGGCAGGCCATTTTCTTGGCAATGCCTGCATCTGCCTGATCGGCGCTGATATTGTTCAATGCGGCGAACGAAATTGACTTATAGCCGTTTTTGGGTTCACAAAGCACCATCATCGCAGACGTGTCCAGCTTGAAGTCGTAGTTTCTGCCCATCAGCATGCTGCCGTCCACCGTTTCCGTCCGCAGGGCACTGCAGCCGAAGGACGGAACATTGATTTTTACAGGAAGCAGCGGAAGCGACTCCTTAACCACGGCATCGGTAAATTCCTGCATATCGGTATAACCGGAATTGATGATGTCTTCGGTATTGTAATCATACTTTACCTTCATGGTGTAAAGATTATAGCCGTCATCGTAATCCGTCAGCTTTTCAATCGTGGCCATCGTCTGAAATCTCGTGAAATAGACTGCGCAGAATGTAATGCCTGCCAAAAGGAGCAGACCCAGCAGGCACAGAAGCAGTCTGCCGATGATTTTCTTCGTTTTCATTTGCAATTCTCCGTATCAGATTTGATTGTTCAAAAAACACAGTGCAAATCCGCACCTTTTTCTTGCTGTTTTTCGGGACAATACTGTATAATCATGATAAACCGTGCAGTTACTGCACAGTCAATAGAAAAAGGAGCCGGCATTTTCCCGTGGATAAAAACAAACATCTGCTTTCCTCTGCCCAGTTTGCCGATCTGTGTGACATGGAAAAAAGCACACTGCGCTTTTACCGGGATCGGGGCATTCTCTCCCCGCGTGTCATACTGGAAAACGGTTACGGGAAATATGAACCGCTGCAGGGTCTGGATGTGGCCAACATCCGTCTGCTGGAATCCTGCGGCTTCGGGCTGCGGGAAATTGAAGACGAAGACCGCCATCTCTATGAGAGCTTTCCCTATGACCGGGTGCTCTCCCACCTTGAGAGGGAACAGCGGAGCCTCCTCGCCAAAACTGCCATGCTGACTATTGCCCGCCGCATCTCCGACGCCGCAGAGAAAGAAGACCGAAAGATTTCCATCTGTTCCTCCGACAGCCGATTCTATCTGTTTCAGGAATATCAGAGGCCTTCCGACGATATTGAATACAACCTGATCCATTCCATCAAGCTGCTGACCCGGCTGAGTTTTTCATTTCTGGAAACCTTTCCCCTGGTCATCGGCCGTACCATTGCCGGAGAGGATCTGCAGGCAGGAAGATCCCAGAAGGTCAAGGGTCTTGTGATTCCGGTTCCGGAAGAGATTGCGCTCTCCGGCGAAATTCCGGAGGAGCACCTCCTCCGGACCGACGCAAACGACGCTGTGCACATGTATTGCCATGAAGAGCCATATTCCTATCGGGAATCCTATGAGCAGATGTTCCGCTATATAAACGGCGGCGGCCTTGCCGTCTGCGGCGACGGTCTGCAGCTCTGGACAATCGGCAGCCGCCCTGACGGCAGAAATACCTATGCGACGCTGATTGCAATACCGGTAAGCCCCTCGAAGGATTCGAAAGCTCTCTCTTTTTCATTTCCGGAAAAGGTGATATAATTTTCAAAGAGCCGGAAGCTTTATCGAAATGTCAGGAGACGTGAAAATGAAAGCTGAAATTTATCAGGCGTATGTTACGGTTCTGAAGAAAGAACTGGTTCCCGCACTGGGCTGTACCGAGCCGATTGCGGTGGCTTTCGCAGCAGCGAAGGCCGGAGAGCTGCTGGGAGAATTTCCCGTGCAGATGCGCGTATCCTGCAGCGGAAATATCGTAAAAAATGTAAAGAGCGTCACTGTACCGAATTCCGGCGGGCTGAAGGGAATCGACGCTGCTGCAATTCTCGGTCTGGTCGGGGGCAATGCCGACCTTGCTCTGGAAGTACTGTCCCAGGTGACGGAAGCTGACATTCGCAAGGCGCAGGAACTGCTGAAAACCGATTTCTGTTCCGTCGTCCTGCAGGAAAACGTGGACAATCTTTACATCAACGTGGAGATTCGCTCCGAAAACCATCGGGCGGAGGTTACCGTATCGCATAAGCATACCAATATATCCTATGCCGCCCTTGACGGGGTGGAAATCATCGATTCCTGCGAGGAATCCGCTGTCGCGGAAAACAGGGACTTCCTTTCAGTTCGCGGGATTCTCGAATTCGCGGATTCCGATTTGCCGGAAGACGTAAAGAGTGTTCTGGATGCGCAGATCCGCTGCAATACCGCAATCTCCGACTACGGGCTGGCAAACCCCGTCGGAGCGCAGGTGGGAAGAACGCTTCTGAAAGACGGTGCTTCGGATTATCGGACGATTTCCAAAGCCCGGGCAGCGGCCGGGTCGGATGCCAGAATGAGCGGCTGTTCTCTGCCTGTAATGATCAATTCCGGAAGCGGTAATCAGGGGCTGACGGTTTCCCTGCCGGTGATTACCTACGCGGAAAAATGCTGCTGCACCCGGGAGTCTCTGTATCGGGCACTGGTGATCAGCAATCTCATCTCCATTCATATCAAGCGTCATATCGGCAGTCTCTCTTCCTTCTGCGGCGCAGTTTCTGCCTCCTGCGGTGTCGGGGCGGCGATGACGTATCTGGCCGGCGGAACCTATGAGCAGATCTGCACAACGATTTCCAACACACTCCTCACCGCCGGCGGCATGGTCTGCGACGGGGCAAAACCCTCCTGTGCCGCAAAGATTGCCGCAGCGGTTGATTCCGCTGTAACAGCGCACGAGATGAGCATGAACGGCTGTGCATTTCTGGACGGTGAAGGCCTGATGCAGCATGACATTGAAGAAACCATTGCTGCCGTAGGATATGTGGCAGCGGTGGGCATGAAGGATACCGACGTCAAAATTCTGAAGATTATGACCGGCGAAATTAAAGTCTGACAGAAACCGGCGGAGAGATCTGCCGGACAGTAAAATATTTTTTTGAAAGGAAAAGCAATGAATGCTTTGAAACTGATTCTTGCCGGGATCGGACTGTTCCTCCTGATTATCGGAACAGTGCTGCTGTTTTCCGGTGCCGTGACTCCCGGCGCTGTTTTTCTGGTTGTGGGCATTGCCCTGATCCGAAACGGGAAAGACGACCTGATGCTGCTGTTTTCCAGAATCAGCCGGAATGCCTCTCCCCGGAAAATCAAGAGAACCGTGACCGTTATTCTGATTCTGGCGGTGCTGATTGCACTGTTCAGCAATTCGTTCTACGAACTCAACGAGGACGAATATGCCGTCATCACTACCTTGGGAAAACCGAGTGTTGTATCAACCTCCGGACTGAAATTCAAGATTCCTCTCATCCAGCAGAAGCAGATTGTATCTAAGGCTACGAAGGGAATTGCCATCGGTTATATCCCGGAAACGGATGAGTCCATTCCTTCCGAGTCCGTCATGATCACGGTGGACTACAACTTTGTCAACGTAGACTTCTATGTGGAATACAAAGTAACAGATCCCGTGAAGTACCTCTATAATTCCGAGAATCCCGAAGGTATCCTCAAGATGCTCTGCCAGTCATACATCCGCGATACCATCGGCCTGTATGACGTGGACAGTGTTCTGACGACGGGAAAGAGTGAGATTCAGGCCCAGATTAAGGACAAGATTCTCAACCGGCTCACGCAGGAAGATCTGGGAATCACCCTGGTAAATATCACCATTCAGGATGCGGAACCGCCTACGCGGGAAGTACAGGAAGCCTTCAAAATGGTGGAAACGGCCAAGCAGGGTGCCGACACGGCAGTGAACAACGCAAACAAGTATAAAAATGAGAAGCTTCCCGCTGCCGAAGCAGATGCGGATGAAATCCTGAAACAGGCCGAAGCCTACAAAACCGCGAAAATCAATGAGGCGAACGGTCAGGCATCCCGTTTTTCACAGCTCTACGAGGAATATTCCCAGTATCCGGAAATCATCAAAAAGAGGCTGTTCTATGAGACAATGTCGGATATCTTCCCGAACATGAAGGTAGTTATCACCGGGAAGGACGGGGCTGTTACCCAGGTCCTGCCGATTGACTCTTTTACAGACTGAGGAGGTGGCGAAAATGACAGAAACCAAAAAAACTTCCGCAGTGAAGATTATCATTACTCTGATTATTCTCGCTGCCATCGTGATTGCCCTCTCTTCCCTGTTCATCGTCCGGCAGAATGAATACGGCATTGTCTGGGAATTTGGCGCTGTTGTCGGCGTCAAGGATCAGCCGGGCCTGTACTTCAAGATTCCCTTCATTCAGTCCGTCGGGACGCTTCCGAAGACGGTGCTGCTCTATGACCTGCCGATATCGGATATCATCACCAGCGACAAGCATTCCATGATTCTGGACTCCTTCGCCCTGTGGCGCATCAGTGACCCGGTCCGGTATATCGAGTCCCTCTCCGGCAACCTTTCCAACGCGGAGAGCCGAATCAATGCCATCGTCTACAACGCCCTGAAGACGGTTATTTCCTCGCAGACGCAGGAGTCGATTATTTCCGGCAGAGACGGCAAAATCGTGAAAATGGTCATGGACAACATCGGCGACAGCTTTGACAGATACGGCATCACCATGCTGGCCGTGGAAACCAAGACGCTGGACCTGCCCGATGACAACAAGGAGGCCGTCTACACCCGCATGATCTCCGAACGCAGCAACATTGCTGCATCCTACACAGCGGAAGGCGAAGCGGAGGCAAAGCGGATTCGGAACGGGGCCGACAAGGATGTCGAAATCACCGTTTCGGAAGCAAAAGCCGAGGCAGAAAAGATCAAGGCAGAGGGTGAAGCGGAATACATGCGCATTCTCAAGGAAGTCTACGACACAGAGGACAAGGCGGACTTCTATGAATTTATGATTGAGCTGGATGCTCTGGAATCCTCCATGACCGGTGAAGAAAAAACACTGATTCTCAGCGAAGACAGCCCGATTGCGCAGCTCTTTTACTGATAAAAGCAAGCTGAAAACGGACAACGGCTTCGGAATGACGTTCCTGTCAGACCGAAGCCGTTTCATTATTATATATTGAGATTAATTCCGCCCGGTTTTGCGGATCTCCGCCCGGAGGCGCTCCGCAATGGAGAGCATGCGCTCCCTGTCCGCCTTGCAGACGGTCCTGTCATAACTGTACAGACCGTTGATTTCGTCTTCAATATCGGAGAGCTGGGTATAGATACACCCGCAGCAGCCATGTGCAATGGCCGGAAGGATCATTCTGTCGTACAGTTTTTCGATTCTGTCTGCCAGTTCTTCCCTGCCGGAGCACTTTCCGTAGCCGTAGGTCTTCGCCTGGCTGTCCAGATTGAGGCTGTACCCGCCGCACTCGCTGACCAGCAGCGGCCTGCGCCCCGGCTTGAGCTTCTTCAGACGGAAGTAGATGTGTTCGCTGTCAAAGTCGCTTTTTTTCTGGGCAAACCAGCCGGAAGTGGAATCATAGAGCCGGGTACCGTCCAGAGCTTTGAGCCTGTCGTACATTCTGTCGCTTTCGAACTGTCCCCAGCCCTCATTGAAAATGGTATAGGCGATAATGCAGGGATGGCTGTAAAGATGCCGGACCGTCTCCTCGCTGTGGGAGATGAAAAAGTCCATGCGGGCATCTGTCTGCTTCTTTCGGTCCGAAAGGGATACCCCGACGGTACCCAGCACGGTATCCCGGAAGTATCTGTAATCCCCGCTGTTTACCATGTCCTGCATGACCAGCATTCCCAGCCGGTCGCAGGCATAGTAGAATTCCTCCGGCTCGATTTTGATATGCTTTCTCAGCAGATTCAGCCCCAGCTCCTTCATGCGGAGAACGTCTTTTTCATATTCCGAAGCATCCTTCGGCGTGAGCAGTCCGTCCCGGAAATACCCCTGGTCCAGTACTCCGTGGAGGAAGACCGGCTCCCCGTTCAGAAGGACCCGGTTTACCCCGCCGACTTCTCTGATGGCAACTGTCCGCAGGGCAAAGTAGACCTCTACCTCGTCCCGGCCGTGCTTCACGGTGTATGTGTACAGCTTCGGATGTTCCGGCGTCCACAGTTCCGGCGACGGAACGTCCACTCTCTCGTACTCCGTCTCCGTTCCTTCGGGGGACACGATTCGGATTTCCAGCGAGGCCCCTTTCAGATCCGGCGTAATCTTTACATCGGAAATATACGTCTCCGGAACGCTTTCCAGCCAGACGCTCTTCCACAGGCCGGACACCGGCGTATACCACATGCCGCCCCGGTCCTTCCGCTGCTTGCCGTAGGGATAGGTATGGTCCAATACGTCCGTAACTTCTACCCGCAGAAGATTCTCCTCCTGCAGTGCCTCAGTAATCTCAAAGGTGAAGGGCAGATACCCGCCCACGTGTTTTCCCAGATAACGGTCATTGAGCCAGACCTCCGCAATCTGGTCGGCTGCCCCGAAATGCAGCAGCGTCCTGTCATTCTGCTTCCGGTAGGAAAACTGCTTCTCATATACGAGTTTATCTTCCGATCGGCATTCCGGTACGCGCCCGGGTCTGCCGTTGACCGTCCATTCTCCGTCGAGAGACAGCCACTGGCTGCGCTTCATCTGCGGTCTCGGATAATTCATATCTTCATCTCCGTTTTCCCGGATTTTTTCAGCAGGCGAATTCCCAGCAGAATGACAATCGGAAGCATTGCCGCAAGGAAGATTTTTTCATTGGGCAAAAAGGAATACGTACCGTCGCTGTTGAGAATCTGCTCGGCATTGCGCAGGACCCATGCTCCGATTGCCGGGCCGATCAGGCCGGGAATGAAAACCTGGCCCAGAATCCGGACTCCCTGGAATCTTCCGGACAGCCCGTCGGGAATGCCGTTGCGGATTGCTGCGCCAAACACGGACATCCCGCAGAGATAGCCGGACATCATCAGCAGGGAACCGATAAATACCGGTACCGTGGCTTTGCAGAGGTACAGAATCAGATACCCTGCAATGAGCATGGCATAACAGGGCACGCAGGCAAAAGCGAATCCCCTGCTGTCATAGAGCCTGCCGTAGAAAAAGGTGACTGCCGCCGCGCAGAGAATGGCCGGCGCCATCACCAGCACATAATTCTCCATTCCAAGTCCGACCTCATAATAGAGAATCAGATACGGCATGAAGATCTGAATGGAGATGCCGAACACGGCAAAAGCCAGCAGCCGGAGATACAGCCCGGGATATGCCGCGCACACCTTGGGTCGGAAACTGTACAGCAGTACTTCTCCCAGATTTTCTCTGCTTCCCTCCAGACCTTCTTTTTCCTCAATCAGGAAGAAACCGGAAATTCCGATCAGCGTCGTCAGTACTCCGATGATATAGTAGATTTTCGTCCAGGCCTCCGAAGTATCCAGATTGAAGCTCATGAATCCGCCGAAGACAATCAGAATGGCCAGCAGCGGCATCATGGAGTTGACGCCTTCGATTTTCCCCCGGTTCGTCCCGTCTCCCCGGTCTGTCAGCCAGGCATTATAGGCCGCATCGTTGGCAGTAGAGCCGAAGAACGTCATCACGCAGTCCATGACGATGGTGAGCATTACGCTTCGAATATAGGCAAAGCTGATAATGCTGATGCCCCAGATGACGTACCCGACGCTCATAAAGGCTTTTCTCCGGCCGAGTTTATCGGAGACGGAGCCCATGACAATAGTGGTCAGCGCTGCCGTTACCGCGCTCGCCATTACCATGGCGGAAATTTCCCCGGCGCTGGCGTTGAACATTTTGTAGATAAACACATTGAAATACATGTTTTCCACGACCCAGGCAACCTGCCCCATCAGGCCGAAGATGAGCATTGCCGTCCAGAATTTACTGCTCAGTTTTTTCATTATTCCGCGCCGCCTTTCTCTGTTGTATTTCCTGATCTTCCCTTCGTTTCCGCTTTCTCAATCCATTTCCCGAAAAACCGGATCATAGGCGCATTGATCACCGTCATCACCAGAGTGCCGATTCCGATACCCTTCCAGCTCCGGTTCAGAAGCAGTGCCATGGCCAGTGCCAGGGCCAGCATGCAGAAATCGTAAACATACTTCACTTTGGATTTGTCTTTTCCCCAGACATCCGCCACCTCGCTGACGAGGAGCTCATAGACCTGCAACGGCAGCGTCGTGTGGAAAAAGCAGGCTACGCCGAAGGAGGTAATAGCTGCCCCCGCCGCAAAGGCGAAAATCTGCATCGCCATATTTCCGTATGCTGCACCGCCGCCAAGCACAGAAAGCCATCCGTCGATACAGAGGCCGGAAATGACAGCCACGGCGAAGCTGAGCAGATAGCGCCAGCGAAACTGCCGGACCAGCAGGCAGGTAACAATCAGCATCAGTGCTTCGAATACATATTCGGAAGTTCCCTGGCTGAACCAGGGCAGGAACTTCTCTGCCCAAAGATGGAGAATATAGGCCGGTGCCGCAATCATGGAAAGGCCCAGCCCTGCCTTGGTACAGAGCGATACTCCCAGCGAGCAGAATACAATGCCGAGTGCCCAGTTGATTCCGTTAAACTTATTCTTCATGTGTTCTCTCCTCCAGCAGGCGGGCTTTTGCTTCTTCCAGATGGGGCATGGACCGGTTATACTGCCACGGTTCAATAGCACCTTTTGCCAGCAGATCCTTCATCATCTGCATTTCCTTCTCAATCATCCGGAGATTGGAAGGTCTTTCTTTTGTATCTCCCTGTATTTTCATAACACGAGAATTATAGTATAAACGAAACCCGATGTCCATGCTTTCTCCGCCTTACCTTCCCCGGCGAAGAACAGGTCAATCGGGAACCCCGTGTCCTGACGGGGACCACGGTTACCGGGGACAACTACTGGAAAGGCATCTACGACCATGAAAACGCTCTGAAGATTACGGCGCAGTACCGCTGTCCGGACCCCTTTGCCGTCACTGAAATGGAAGATCTGGCGTTGGCCATTACGATGGATCGGGCGGGGAAGCTGGATCATTATCTTGCCATCCGGGATTCCGTCGACCTTGACATCTTCGAGACCGGATTTACGCCGGAGTCTCTCTGGAGTCCCGGCGCAGCCGAGAACTTTCTGAATGAGATCAGTGCCGAAACACTGGATCTCTTCCCCGTGGGAATGGAAAACAACTTCAAAGTGGGCTCCGTCATTATTGACGCCATCCTCGACGGAACCTTATAATGTGCATATGCAGCAGGGGAGCGGAAACCGCTCCCCTGTTTCTGTTTTCTGTTTTCAGCCGCCGGCAGAGAGGAACCGGAGCTCGAAGCGCCGGTGGATTTCTTCCGCGCCCTCTCCTCCGGCAACTGTCACCCGGGTCTGGGGAATCGTCATACTCCCCATGGTTTTATTCGGCAGCGGCACGACCGTGACGACTGCCTGCTGAAAAGAAAAAGTATTTTCTCCCGTCCGGATGACATCCTTCTGGCACAGGAAAAATTCCCGGATCCTGTCAAAGCTAATCCCCCAAAGTTCTTCTATATTCACAGGGGCGCTTCCTTTCTCTTGCATTTCGGTTCCTCCGGTTATCAATTCTGCTTCCCACAGTTTTCGCATTTCATAATATCATTGGAAAACGGATAAATGCAAGATGAAGCAGAAAAAGCGATTATGCGTTCTCAGGTTCTGTTCCCTGTTCCTCTGATGACTCTTCCGTCTGCTCTTCCGGTTGGAATTCTCCCTGCGGAAATCTGCCATGGGGTCTGCCCTCTTTAAAAGAGGGAGGCGGAGGCATTCCAGGTCCGCCTCGGCCATGATGGCCGCCCGGCATAGGAGGTCTTCCCGGTCTTTCCGGTCCGCCATGGGGAAATCCGTCTTCCCGGGGTTCTTCCTGTGAGAATTCTCCGTTCGGCATTTCTTCCGGCAATATTTCGCCGTCAGCAATTTCTTCGTTCAAAACTGCATTTTCTTCTTCCATTTTTCATATTCCTTTCAATTATTCGGCCGCAGCCCAGAATCAGTATACAGGCTGAACCTTTAAGTACCCTGAAAAACACGAAATCTGTTTTGAAATCCGGCTGTGAACTTCACAGTTTATTCACTCATTTTTCAGCTTCATTACAGCATCCCGTCTTATTATGGCATTGAACAACTGTATCGGGAGGTGCCGTTTATGAATGATGAAGCTTTGTTTGAGCAGATTGAATCCAGGAAAAGGAAGAAAAAGAAAAAGATTCTGGCAACGGTTATTCTGATTGTCGTATTCCTTTCCGTTGCCGCTGTGTTCGGGATCCTCTGGCTGAAAAAAAGCGTTTCCAGAAAATTCGGTGGGAATGGTGAGGAAGTATTGTGTGCAGAAGCTGCCATCGGCAGTATCAGCACCACCGTCTCTGGTTCCGGACGTCTGGTCAATGAGGATGAAGAGCAGATTACTCTGCCGGCAGGAGTCATTATCAAAGAAATTCTTCCGGCGGTGAATGAACAGTTTGCAGAGGGTGATGTGATTGCCACCGTAGATTTGACTTCAGTATTGACGTCCATGTCTTCTCTGCAGGAAGAGATTGACAGCCTGAATTCCGATATCAACGATGCTCAGTATGATACGGTCAGCAGCGTCATTACTGCCGGTGTCTCCGGCCGGTTAAAGAAGCTTTATGCCGGGCAGGGTGACAGTGTTTCTCAGGTAATGTACGACTGCGGTGCCCTGGCACTTCTTTCTGTTGACGGATACATGTATTTGGAAATTAATGCCGGAGAGCTCCGTACCGGCGATACTGTAACCGTTATTCGTGATAATGAAAAGCAGACGGAAGTCGCCGGGAAAGTCGGTTCGGTAACTGCAGGAAAAGCTGAAATTCTTATAAAGGACGACAAAGTTTCCTATGAAGAGCTTTTGCAGGTAAAAGATGCTGACGGTCGTGTTCTTGGTGAAGGGCAGGCTCTCATCCACAGTCAGATTCGGATCACCGGCATTCAGGGGACGATTTCCTGGGTCGGCTCTGCAGAGAACACATATGTTTACAGCAGTTCAACCATATACGGGTTGTCGGACACCTCCTACAAAGGGAACTACAACAATTTGGTGGATACCCGTTCGGAAAAAGAAACGGATCTGGCACAGCTGGTGCAGATTTATCAGGACGGTGCCGTCCTTGCTCTCTGGAGCGGAAGCGTAAGCAGCATTGACTATGATGAAAGTACCTGGGATGAAACCTTGGAGACCGCTCTTGCGACTCTCTCTCCGGACCGTCAGATCAGCGTTACCATCAACGTGGATGAATCTGATATTCTCTCTCTTGAATTGGGGCAGAAAGCAACAGTCACCGTTTCTTCCCTCGGTGATGAGAGTTTTCAGGGAGAAGTAACCACAATCAACAGAACCGCCACCAGTGCCTCAGGCGTCACCCGCTACACAGCAAAAGTCACTCTGGACAAGAAGGAAAAAATGATTCCCGGCATGAGTGCCTCCGTTGTCATTAATATTCAGGGGGTAGAACAGGCTGTCATCATTCCGGCGGAAGCCCTCCATCAGACAAGTTCTTCCTCCTACGTATACACATCTTATGACGAGGAAATGCACAAGTTCGGAGACCCTGTCGAAGTCACCGTGGGGATTCAGAACTCGGAGTATGCAGAAATCACCGACGGTCTCAAGGAAGGGGATTCCGTTTATTATACCGCGCAGGAAACCTTTGCCTTTGGTCCGGCTATGTTTGAAGGCGGTGGTTTCGGCGACAGCAACCGCCCGGAAATGTCCTGGGGCGGACAGCCAAACGGAAACGGTTTCAATAATAATTTCGGCGGAAATCCCGGTGGAAATCCGGGAGGGATGCCGGCGGAAAAGGCGGTGGCCGACCGTGATTGATCTGAAAGACGTTTGCAAATACTACACGGTAGGCGATGATCGTGTCCGGGCACTGGATCACGCGACCATGCACATCTTCCCCAGGGAATTCGTCAGCATTATCGGCCCTTCCGGCAGTGGAAAATCCACGCTGATGAATATCATCGGTTGTCTGGATATTGCCGATGCCGGCACCTATTCCCTGGACGGCATTCCTGTTGAAGAATACTCTGAAAATGAACTGGCTATAATCCGGAACAAAAAAATCGGATTTATTTTTCAGAGTTTCAATCTGATTCCGAAGCTTTCTGCGGAAGAAAATATTGAGCTTCCGCTGATTTATCAGGGGCTTCGGAAGAACGAACGCCAGGAACGTGTTTCCGAAGCTCTTCAGCGTGTTCAGCTGCAGCAGCGGGCAAAGCATATGCCTTCAGAGTTATCCGGCGGTCAGCAGCAGCGGGTTGCCATTGCCCGAGCGTTGGCAACACGTCCTTCTCTGCTTCTGGCAGATGAGCCTACCGGCAATCTTGACCAGAAAACCGGCGGTGAAATCATGGAAATCTTCCATGAACTGCATCATCAGGGGAATACCATTGTATTGATTACCCATGACAACGGTGTTGCCCGACAGGCACAGCGAAGCATTCACATCCTTGACGGGCAGATATCGGAGGTGTCACTGTGATTGTATCTTTGAAAATGGCTCTCCGCAGCATCCTTTCCAATAAACTGCGGTCAGTTCTCACCATGCTGGGCATCATCATAGGCGTTATGGCACTCGTTGTCCTTGTCAGTCTTGTAAGCGGAGCCACCGGTTCCGTAACCGATGCGGTATCTTCTCTCGGCAGCAATCTGCTTACCGTTACCATCTCCGATGACAAAGGCAAACCGTATAAAATCAATACAGTTTCTGAACTTTCCGACGCCAGTCCGGCGATCGGTCTGATTGCTCCTTATGCCACTGCATCCGTCACAGGGAAAACCGGAAGCGATTCCGACACCTTTACTGTTTACGGCACAACGCCGGAATATTACGATGTAGAAGGCCTGTCTCTCATTCAGGGAAGATTTCTGAAAAAATGCGATGTGGAAAACAATTCTCGCGTGTGCGTCATCAACAACCGTGCTGCTGCGGATTTTATCGGATTTGAAGACTGTGTCGGGCAGGAGCTTTCTTTCAACGGGATGAAATATACCGTCGTAGGTGTGCTCTCCTCGGAAGAGTCTATCATGTCTGCCATGAATTCCGGCAATGTTGCCTATGTTCCCTTTTCCTCTCTGCTTCGTCTGTCCGACACTGTAAGCTCTGATATTTCAACTTTTGTTGTCAGCCCCGGGACAGATGTGACCGTTGCGGAAACAGAAGAAGCGCTGGAAGATGCCCTCTTCGCTCGCTTCAATGAGGACGAGGACGCCTATTCCGTAGACACCCTGGATACGATGGAAAACGCTATGAGCAGCATTACCTCTGCGCTTTCCGTTCTTCTTGGCGGAATCGCCGCAATTTCTCTGATTGTCGGGGGGATCGGCATTATGAACATTATGCTTGTTGCCGTCACAGAGCGAACCCGGGAGATCGGTATTCGAAAAGCAATCGGGGCGAACCGGGGTGTAATTCTCCGGCAGTTTCTTATGGAAGCCGTTGTCCTGTGTATGACGGGCTGTGCCATCGGTATTTTCCTGTCCTGGACAGTGCTTCGCATTGCGGCTGTTGTCGTTTCCGGTCTGAATATGCGTTTTCGCCTGAACGGAACGGTGGTTCTTGTATCTGTGGTATTCTGTTTCCTGATTGGCATTCTCTTCGGTCTCTATCCTGCCAACAAGGCTGCAAAAATGAAACCGATTGATGCTTTGCATTACGGAGGATGATTTCATGAAAAAATATAAAAAGTATATCTGGGCTTTCGCAGTATTGCTGGCGGCAGCAGTTCTGACCGTTCTCCCCTTTCTTCTGGAAAAGAGGCCGTCGTCTTCCGAAGAAGAAGCTGTGATCCTTTCCGGAATTACAGAAACGGGAAAACTTCAGAAGAACCTTTCCGGTGCCGGAACTCTGATTGCTCAGGATGCGGAAAGTCTCACGCTGCCCGAGGGCGTTACCGTTATCGGATATCTGGCAGAAAACGGAGATCTTGTAGAAGCCGGAGAGCCGCTTGCTCTGGTAGACAGAAACTCTGTACTTATGACGATTCGGAGCATTAAAGAAACCATGGAAGAATTGGAAGCCAGCATGATGGAGGTCGCCGGAGATACGGTTTCAAGCTCTCTTTCAGATCTGACAGGGTTTTCGGGTACCGGAGAGTATGAAGCTCTTGCCAATCGACATCGGATCTATGAAGACATGCTGGAGCGTCTTTTCCGTATGTTCAATGACGGAACCCTCAATTCCCCCTGCGACGGTCAGGTTTCCGATATTGATGAAGAAGCTGCAAGTCTGCTGCATTTTTCCGCAGATTACGGCTGCCGTGTAGTCCTTTTGGCCGATCCCGAGAGTATTCCTCCCTCCGGAGAGGAACCGGAAACCGAAGGCAATTCTGTAATCGGTTCTGTGATTATGCTCAAAGAAGACGGGACCGTCGTCATCTGTCTGATTTTTGCCGGAGAACCGGTATTCATCACTTTGGATCCGCTCAGCTACGCTGTCGATCCGGATAAAATAAAGGCAGGAAGTTCCCTAATTCTGACTTATGAGCCGGAGGCAACGGATCCGAATCTTCCTGTAAGCGCCGTTCTGGTGGAAGCTGAACCGGAGGAAAAACCCGTTCAGCCCCAAAGCGGCGGTGGAATGATGTCAGGCGGTTTTTCTTCTTCGGAAACGGAAGAAGAAACGCTGTTCCCCACTGAAGAATCTCTTCTGCTTTCCGTGACGCCGCTGGAAACCATGACGGTTTCCGTTACTGTCGATGAGCTGGACCTTTTAAGCATACATACCGGTGATGCTGCTGTTCTTACCATAGATGCTCTCCCGGGCAGAAGTTTTGACGGGACGCTCACCGCAATCAATACTGCTGCAAACAACAACGGAGGCAACAGCAAGTTTACCGCAGAAATTACGCTGACACGCGATGAGAACATGTTACCCGGCATGAATGTCTCTTCTCTGATTGTTACAGAAGAAAAAAAAGATGTTCTCTGTATTCCTGTGGAAGCTCTCAGCGAAGAAAACGGAAAAACCTATGTCTACACCGGATACGACGAGAAAAATCTGCTTCTCATTTCCCCGGTGGAAGTGCAGATCGGTCTTTCTGACGGATTACAGGCAGAAATTCTTTCCGGCCTTGAGGAAGGGCAGAAATACTGGTATTCTTATTACGAAAACAGAAGTGGAGATTTGTATGAAAGTATTAATCGTGGAGGACGAGAAAACACTGGCGGATTCTCTGTGCCTGCTGCTGAAGGGAAAAGGCTTTGATACGGAAGCCGTGAATGACGGCATTTCCGGTGCAGAATATGCAGAAACCGGGATATACGACCTGCTGATTCTTGACATCATGATGCCCGGGCTGAACGGCTATGAAGTGGCTCGCTCCGTGCGCCGAAACCGCTGCAATGTGCCTATTCTTATGCTGTCTGCCCTTTCGGATACGGATGCCCGGGTAAAAGGGCTCAATTCCGGTGCGGATTATTATCTGACCAAACCCTTCGACTCCGGGGAACTCATTGCCTGTATCAACGCCCTGCTCCGGCGTCAGGGGAATCAGGTGGAAGAAATTGCCCTTGGCAACACCCGTCTGGGGCTTTCTACCAGTCTTCTGATTGCCGGCGATAAAACCGTCCGGCTTTCTGCCAAAGAATTCGATATTATGCGGATTCTTTTTTCTGCTGGAGGCAGCATTGTTCCGAAAGAAACGATTCTTGCCAAAGTCTGGAGTTTTGACTCGGAGGCCGTGGAAAACAACGTAGAAGTCTATATCGGTTTTCTGCGAAAAAAGCTGATTTCAATCGGGTCAAACGTCAAAATTACTGCTCTTCGAAAACAGGGTTATCTTCTGGAGGTTATTGCATCTTGATTAAAAAGCTCCGCTGGAAGTTTATATGCTTCAACATGCTGATTGTTGTTATCATGCTGTCCTTCATTCTGGGATTTGTGATTATCTCAACCCGAAAGAGCATTGAGCGGGACAGCCTGAACATGATGAAAATCGTAGCTTCCGAACCGGGTCACCGACCTCCTCCGGCCCCCGGGGCGCCGGAGGAGGGTGTTCGTCTTCCCTATTTCACTCTGCGTTCCGGGGAGGACGGGCAATTGCTTGCGGAGGGCAATTACTTTGATCTGACGAATCAGGATTATCTTGCGGAGTTATATCGGATAGCGAAAAATTCCAATGCTCCCAACGGAATTCTGAAGGAGAACAATCTGCGCTATTTACGTCAGGAAACGCCGGCCGGTACTTTCGTCGTATTTGCCGACATCTCTGCGGAAAAAAATGCTGTTCACGGAATTATTCGAAGCAGCCTTCTGATTGGCGGTGCCGCATTTCTTGCATTTCTCGGAATCAGCATATTGCTGGCCAAATGGGCCACCTGGACGGTGGAGGAGGCCTGGGAAAATCAGAAGCAATTCATCTCCAATGCCTCCCACGATCTCAGGACCCCTCTGACGGTAATTATGACCGATGCCGAAATGCTTCCCGATTCTCCCCAGTCTCAGGGTATTCGGAAGATGGCCTCTCAAATGCGCGGTCTGATTGACAATATGCTCACACTGGCTCGGATTGATGCCGGTATTTTCCCCTCCGATTTTGAGGTTCTGGACCTCAGTCAGCTTCTGACGGAAGAATCTCTTCCTTACGAGCCACTTTTCTATGAAAACAATCTGACGCTTTCTGAGCATTTGACTCCGGGTATTTCCGTTTTCGGCAACCGGGAGCAGTTGTCCCGGTTGCTGATCATTTTGCTGGATAACGCCAGAAAATACAGTACCCCGGGAACGGAGACTGTGCTGAAGCTTTTTCCCGAAGGGAAGCACTGCATTTTTTCTGTTTCGGACTGCGGAGCCGAAATACCTCCTGAGGATCTGAAGAAAATATTTCGTCGCTTTTATCGGTCAGATGAAGCGCGAAGCAGCGGTGAAAGCTACGGTCTCGGTCTTTCCATTGCAGAAGGGATTGTTCAGAACCACAAAGGACAGATCTGGGCAGAGAGCGAAAACGGTATCAACACCTTTTTTGTAAAACTTCCAAAAGTATGAATCATTGTCTGCGCCAAAAAACAGGGAATGCAGTCCGTCAGAAACTGCATTCCCTGTTTCATTTTCCTTTTTCAGAGTCATGTGCATGCTTTGCCGTGTCAGAACAGGTCCAGCATGCTGTCCAGATAGATTTCTTCCCGCACCCGCAGCTGATGCTCCGGCCGGACCATGTAATACAGGAGGAATTCCAGAACCACCGCGCTGCCCAGACCTCGCCCTTCGATTTTGAAGTTGCTGTACCCCGCCGGCAGATAATAATCCTGAATTTCCGGAATGCCGATAAAGCCGGGATTTGCCATTGCCCGGGAAAAGCGGTAGCCTTCCCTGCCCTTTGCATAGGGACAGCGATGTTCCGGGTCCTCTCCCAGATTCATCCGGCTGACAGCCTCGTAGCAGCGGGCCCGCTCCCCGCAGCGGAAGTCACAGCACTCATTGCAGAGAAACTCCACTCTGTTCTTCTCTCCCTCGCTCAGCGCATTCCACAGCGCTCTGTCCGGATTCAGCCGGAAGTCCGGAACGGTACAGGCAAATTCCTCCCGATTCAGCTCGCGGCGGAATGCGTCCGGATCTGTAATGACTTTGGTGGTGGAGGAAATCATCTGCAGCCCCGGGTACCGTTTCCTAAGATACCGCAGCAGCCTTTCCGAATGAACAATGACGCCGTTTTTTCCCGGGCCATCCTGCGCCAGCAGCGCGCAGAGCCGGTTGCATTTTCCGTCGGCCAGATGCTCTTCCTCCAGCAGAGAATTGCTGAAGGTAAGCCGGGCCGGTATTCCGTACTGCCGCAGCAGTGCCAGACAGGCCTCCGGATCATCTTCGCCGTATCCGGCCCGACCGCCGTTCCAGAGGCAGTCCGCCGGTGCTCCGTACACGGAGCCAATCGCGCACCAGTCATAGAAATACTCCGGGTGCGCATCATACAGGGGCAGGAACCGACAGTACAGTTCATAAAATTCAAAGAGGCCCGGAAGATGATACCGGGCCTTCTGACAGGAAATATCCTCTGACATATCGAATTTCAGCGTTCCACTTTCGTCCCGCAGCTGCTGCAGAACGCGTCTTCCGCCTTCAGCTCCGCACCGCAGGAGGCGCAGAGAATCTTTTCTTCCGGCTGGGGAGGATTGGTGAGTCTCTCATAAAACTGGGCCTGGATCAGCCCCATTACGCAGTCGGAGCAGAGCGCTGCCGCAATGAGGAACAACGCCAGAACCAGCACCGCAATGCCCCGCAGGAAGCGGATTCCCACAAAGCAGATCAGAATCAGGGAAACAGCGGCAACGGCAGCAATCCAGAGAAGATCTGCCAGGAACATTTTGCCCTTGTAGCCTTCCGTTCTCTGTTTGGAGACATCTCTCGCCTCCTTGATTCCGACTTCCGGCTCATTCATCAGAATATAGGGAACCAGCCGATATTCATAGGCGCGGATCGTGGCAAAAACAATGCCGGCAACAGGAATCAGTCCCCACAGGAAAATCCAAAGCCAGGACCAGCCGACACCGCCGAGCACTCTCTTGATGCTGTTCCAGTCGCGGAAGCAGGCGAACAGATCCTCCGCCTGGGATTCCTCGCCGTGGAGTCCCCGGAGATAGACCTTCGTCATGGCCGTATCCACCAGAACACCGAATGCAATGCCCAGCAGCACGACGCCGGCCATCAGGCCTCCCACGACGCCGGACAGGAGAATGGCCAGCAGCGACAGCCCGAGAAGCCGCCAGGGTCTGGTCTTGGCAATATTCAGTACCTTTCCGTAAAACTCTTTTATCATAAAAGAATCACCTCTTTCTTTGTTCGTATTATATCCTGCCTCTCCGGGAAATACTTGAATGAATTATGAATTGTTGGACTTTCTCCCGATCCATGGTATAGTGAATCGGAAACAATCGGGAAGGAGAAGCAATGGAATCCTGGTATTACAACCGTCTGCCCCGGGAACTGCGGCAGCCATATCATCTGCTCCTGGAAGGGCTTCTTTCCATAGACGCCGCCATTTCCCTGCCCCGTCTTGGCGATGCGGAGCTGGCAGAGCTGTTTGCTATGGTCCGGCTGGATCATCCGGAGATTTTCTATGCCTCCGGTTTTTCCTACCGCTTCCGTCCGGGTGCGGAGTCTCTGGAGTTCCTCCCGGACTATCTGTTTCCGAAAAAGCAGATTGAAGAGCACCGGAAAGCCATCGAATCCCGGGTTCGCCGGCTCACGGCCGCCGCAGCACAGCTGGACGAAAAAGGGCGCGAGAAGTACGTCCATGACTTCATCTGTACCAGTGTCCGGTACGACAAGCTGAAGAAGCCTTATTCGCATGAGGTTATCGGTCCTCTGACCCAGGGCGTCGGCGTCTGCGAGGGCATTGCCAAAACCGTGAAGCTTCTGTGCAATGCGCTGGGGCTTCCCTGCATCGTTGCTTTCTCCGAAGCAGCGCCGGAAAAAGGCATCCGATACCGCCATGCCTGGAATCTGGTCATGCTCGGCGGGAAATACTATCATCTGGATGCCACCTTTGACAGAACTCTCTCCGAATCCGGTCAGATCCGGTACGATTATTTCAATCTGGGAGATGCCTCTCTCTTTCGGGATCACGAGGCATATGTCTGGCAGGTTCCGGCATGTCCGGACAATTCTCATTCCTACTACATTGAAAACAAGCTCTCTTTTACCAAGCCGGAAGCGCTGGAAAGCCGCCTGAAGCAGTGCGCCAGAAAAGGAAAGCCTCTGGTATTCCAGTGGCGCGGCGGGTATCTGACCCGGGAGGTTCTGGCGCAGCTCTGTGCCCTGGCGGAAGAAGCCGGCAGCGCACAAGGGAAGTCCGCCGTCCTTTCCCTGAACTGGCCCCAGGCCGTTCTTACCGTAAGCTACTCCGCGGAGGGACAAAACGGGCTCCGCATGGAAGAGGCAAACGAGGGGGAATCCCTGACGACAGATGAAAAAGGATGAGAACGAATCTCATCCTTTTACTTTTTCTTCTTTTTCAGATAAATGGCGCTGCACATCAGGGCAATCCCGCCGATGATCAGCAGCAGAATCAGAATCCACTTTCCCAGAGAGACATACCGGACCCGGATATTGACGGAGAATATCGCATAGAGAATAATCAGGACAAATCCGGCCGCCGACAGCACCTTGGCCCAGATCTGCTTCGGATTGGCAAACATCCACAGCAGCCCGGCAATCAGGGGGATGACGCAGATGCCGGAGCGGAGATAGATCCCGCCGATTTTCACACCCTGGCTGTAAAAATTAGACGCCACATAGATATTTTTGGAAAAAATCAGAACGCCGGTGACGAGCATTGCCAGCCCGGCCAGGAATTCGATGATTTTATCGTCTTTTACCGAAAACTTCATATTCCGTTCACTCCTGTGTTTCCGTTTTGGATTATACTCATGATATCGTAATCCCGGGAAGGAATCAAGTCCGGGAGAGGAGGAAACCTTTATGAAAAAATCAATCGTTCTTTTGCTTTGTCTGGCGCTCACTCTCAGCTTCTGTGCCTGCGGAAAGAAGTCCGAACCCGAACAGCCTTCGGCCGGCATGCCGAATCCTGTGCATGAGTGCACAGAAGAGGAACTGGTCCAGGTTACCGGAATCGGCCTCAAGGCCCCGGAAGGTGCGGAAAATGTTGCCTATTATTACATCGATTCGGAATCTGAAAAGATTTCCCAGGTCATGTTCACTCTGGATAAAAAGGCCTTCTGCTACCGGGCGCAGCCTGTTTCCGCTACCAGTCTGGCGGGTGTTGCTGCCGAAAATATTGACGCATCCGCTGTCGATCTGAGCGATGCGCTGAATGCTGCCGCCCAGGCAGGGGCTTCCCTTGCCGGATATTTCGGCGACTGGGAATGCGCCGGTCTGACGGACGTTGCCGGTTCCCGGGAAGGTGTCTTTGCCTTCAATGACGGGAAAGACGGTTTTATTGCCTGGCTGGACGTGGTCCCCGGCGTCATGTATTCTCTCAGCATGTCCAAGGGGGCTTCCCAGATGCTCCTGACGGAAACCGCAGAGCTCTGCTTTGTCCCACTCCAGGGCGACGCCTGAGCGTCGTTACAAGCACCGACGCTGTAACGCTTCCCTTTTACATGCGTATTTCTGTACAGTTAACCCAAACAAAAAATGCGGAAAGGAGAAATATCGATGAAAACTTTGGATGAGCGCAGCGCCTTCCGGCAGGAAGTCGAAACCCGGATGAAGCAGCTTACGGAGCTTTCCGGCGAAGAGCTTTCTCAGGTTGCCGGCGGTACTCTGGAAGCACTTCACGAGGCAGAAGACAGGGTCTATAATGTCTTTTACGATTACAAACTGAACGGATATTCAAAATCCGGCTTCACCAGAGCGGCTACGGACGCAGCAGCAACCGTTGCCAATCTGGACAATGATGACTGGAAAAGCCTGAATCAGCTGATTGATCTTCTTTATTACCAGCTCTGACGGCAAAACATCGTTATCACGAAATAACTGTCATTGGCAGCATATAAACGGCAACCCTAATCCTTATTCTGATATAGCAGCCCTGAAACCCGAAAGCAAATAACAGAAAGAAGACGCACCGTGAATTTATCGAATTCGCAAACGGTGCGTCTTCCTTTTTAATGCCTATGATATTACGCCCTTCGGGTCTTCATTCATTCAAGGCGCCCCTTGTCGTCGTCGCAAGCTCCACATCACTCGCTTCTTCGGCAGGCTCAAAAGCTCGCCCGTTCCGCTGCTCCTCCTCTCAAAACCAAAGCCGCATTAGATATCGCTCGCTACACTCGCTGCTGCGTGGATGCTTTGCTTTGGTTTTGTTTTTTAATCAGAATTCCCGGAACGTCCGGCGGCCGTTCCCTACGGCCCTGCGGGTCTGCCAAAATCCTACCATTGCCTTCTCCGGGTGGAGAAGAAGAAATGATGTTGTTCGCTTCGCTCTCAATGATGTTTCATCTCCGATGAAATGATGTCGCCGACTACGTCGGCTAATGATGCAGTTTTTCATTCGCCACAGGCGAACATCATTTGCTCTCCAGAGCAAACATCATGCACGAAGTGTACATCATTTCGCGCCAGCGAACATCATTCTCCCCCGTCAGATGCGGTGTTACTGGCGGCTCCGCCGCCCGAGGGGATATGGCGGAACGGAAAGCGGTATAAAAGCTCCGTCCCTTGTATCCTAACGACCATTTTCAGTTTGATTTCGTATCTCCATTTAAGGGTTATAACAATAGCCATTTTCTACATACGGACTGGCCATCCAGTCATTAACGTCATAGACCTTTAATGTAAAATCAATTGACTCAACAGGGCCTGTTATACCGTCTTCCTCTAAGCTAATAAAACTTACGCTGCCGGTTGCCTTCATTCCGGGTGCAACTTCTGAAGCCCAAAATGGATCACTCATATATCCATTTACCGCAACATCATTCCAAGAGAATATCAATGTCTTATCTGTTTTATTTTCCATATATACCTTAACTGTATAACCCCAAATTGGGTCTATCTCAGTTCCTTCAATAACGAATTTTATGTTTTCGTTATCAATTACTGTCAGCGCATTGGAAAGATCTCTTTCTTCACGAATAACAGTATCGGCAGAGAGACCAGTGGGATAAATAGTATAAGGCTCTTCAACAAACGGCTCTCTGACCCAGTCGTCATAATCATATACTCTAAGAGTAAAACTTACCTCGTCTAAGTTACCTACGTCCCCTGTGAATAGCACAGATGAAACCGATTTCATCCCGGGGGCTACACTTTCAGCCCACAACGGATCATTCATTATGCCGTTAACTGCTGTATTTTCCCAAGAAAACATCATGTTACAATCTGAACGATTTTCACATTCAACTTTTAGTCCGTCACCAAAAATTGAATCATGAGCTACTCCCAGAACAGAAAACTTGCAAAACTCATTGTCAACGATAACTTCCCCAGGATAAACATATTGCGGTTCCTCGGCTGGAGTTTCCTGCATTTCCGTCGCAGAAGCCGCGGGGACTTTTTCCGTTATTTGTCCCACACTTTCAGACGTAGTATTGCTAGAGGGTATTGCAGGAAGTTCCGGTAAAGAACCACAAGCGCAAAGAGCAAGTGTAGATATAATTGCCAAGAATAAGGATACTATCTTTTTCATAAAATACCTCCAAAATTTTAAATTCTCACGCTAATCAAGATGATAAGATTCTTGTTGATTATCCTTTTGAGTAATTATAATATTATCACTATAATGTAAAACTGGCAAGTTTATTCGCACTTTTAGCACTTACTCATAAGATTCTCTATACTCTTTGGCGGAGGGATGGAGGGATTCTTATGATTGGTGAAAGACTTTCTGATGTTAGAAAAGATCATGGAGAAACGCAGGAACAGCTGGCGGACAAACTGGCTGTCTCTCTTGCCACGGTCAGAAGCTGGGAACAGGAAAAGAGTTCCCCTTCGCATGACATGCTTGTAAAGATCTGCCGGAGGTACGGCGTGACATCCGATTACCTGCTGGGCCTCACGAATAACGATCCTCTCATACAGGCTCAGACCCGCAGTGATTTCACAGAGTCCGAGCTGGCGCTCATAAAAGAATTTGAAGAATTCCTGAAGTGGAAGCATAAAAAATAAGCATCGGTAAATATATACCGGTGCTTATTCATTACTTGGGTATAAGGGAACCAGACCTACTCGCAAGCTCCGCCCCCTTCGCTTCCCCGGCAAACTCAAAAGCTCGCGGAACGTCCGGGCGGCCGTTCCCTGTGGCTGCTCGCCCCTTCTCCACAAACCGCCAACTGTTGCCTCCACGAACCAAAATCGCAAGACCCACAAGTTGGAAGTAAAAACAAGTAAAAAAAGAAAATGAGAAGCCCGGTTTCACCCCGGGCTTCTTGCCATACGATCTTATAATTTCTGTTTATCATCCCAACAAACCGGGACTGTTGCTATAATCCAATGTCAATTTCATAACTGTCATCCAGAAGTATATAATTCACTTTATACATCTTTGCAAGCTTTAAGAATTCGGCATTGTCCGCCAGAACATTCTCCAAAGTGCATTCATCATCCAAACGCTTTTCAATTACATTTGCATATTCCTTTATGTCAGAAAAATGAGCTGTGATATATTTCTCACTCATTATGATGCAATAGTATTTGATGTTATCAAGATACTCCCGGGTAAAATCCTCAGCCCAATCAAAAGGTATATAACACCCTTCCACAATCATATTCTGTTCATTCTCAATGGCGGTCTTGACCATTTCCCGAACAATCGGCCATAAGTACAGAGTTAATTCTTTATCATCCATAGGCGTAAGGTCAGTATTGCCGCTGCGGATCAATCCCATTTTCAGATGGTCTATTGACAGATAAGGATATTTATATTTTTCAAGAAGTTTTTGTGCAAGTGCAGTTTTCCCTGTGTGGGATGCACCTGTAATTAAAACGACCAACTCTCTCATCCCCTCCAAATTCGATTTGTCGTTTTTTTTATATTATATCACAGAAAGAAATACTCCGTCACCATCTCCTGCAAACAGAATCTGCCCGCTGCACACTCTCTGCCCTCCGGCTTTTCGGGTCTTGAGACTTTTTTCATGGTATTGAGGATTTCTTGACACCGTAAAAAGGCTCAAAACTCTCAAATCTCTCAAGTTTTCCCGAGCAAACGTAAAAAATAAATATAAATTTTATATTTTTTTATTTCATGTCCGCTTCAATGCAATAAGCCATTTGAGGAATTTGAGGAATTTGAGCCTTTTATTTCTGTCCATGGAAAATCAGAAAGGCTCAATATGCATTATACCCGCCTGAGGGGATATGGCGGAACGGAAA
>JAZLHH010000026.1:0-8181 GCA_045616745.1 Candidatus Limivicinus sp.
TTACATCCTCGAGAAGCGGTTCCCCAACCGCACCAGGTTCCTTGGTTCTGTCCAAAACTGTAATGCACTTTACTGTTTTCGGCAGTGCATCCAAAAAATGCTTTGCGGAAAACGGGCGATAAAGATGAACCTGTATCATTCCAACCTTTTCCCCGGCTTCAGTGAGATAATCAACAACCTCATGAATCGTACCGCAAACAGAACCCATGGCAATAATGACACGGTCAGCATCGGGGGAACCATAATAATTGAACAATTGATAGTTTCTGCCCGTCAGTCTTCCGATGGCATTCATTTTTTCCTGAACAATTTCAGGGAGAATTGCATAGTCCGTATTGTTTGCTTCCCTGGACTGGAAAAATGTATCAGGATTCTGCAGAGTAGAACGAATGGTAGGGTGTTCGGAATTCAATGCATGATCTCTAAATTTCTGAACATAGTCCCAGTCCAGCAGTTTTCCCAAGTCTTCGTACTCCAAAACTTCTATTTTCTGTATCTCATGGGAAGTCCGGAATCCATCGAAAAAGTGCATAAATGGGATAGAACCTCTGATTGCACTCAAATGTGCCACAGCTCCCAAATCCATACATTCCTGAACAGAACCGGAACACAGCATGGCAAATCCCGTCTGTCTGCAAGCCATAGCATCAGAATGATCACCGAATATGGAAATGGAGTGAGTTCCAACGGTACGCGCTGCAACATGCATGACCCCCGGAAGCATGGAACCTGCTATTCTGTACATGGGTGGAATCATAAGCATGAGTCCCTGAGACGCAGTGTATGTGGTTGCTAAAGAGCCAGTTTCCAATGCACCATGCAAAGCTCCGCAAGCACCCGATTCCGCTTGCAATTCAACAATTTGGACAGGTTGTCCGAATAAATTTTTCTTTCCGTGAGCAGCCCAATCATCTACATGATCCGCCATCGGACTTGAGGGCGTGATTGGATAAATTGTTGATACTTCTGTAAAGGCGTACGAAACATACGCGGCGGCCTCGTTTCCGTCCATTGTTTTCATCTTTTTCGTTTCTGCCATCACTTTACCTCCAGATTATTGAATATTTTCGTGCATATAAGCAAGCTTAGTAAAATTATAACTTGATAAGAAATGCGGGGGGGATTATGCATTTCTTAATATCAATATAGCATTTTCTATAAAACGGTACCGCATAGTATACAAAAAATTAAAATACCAGTATGTAGTTTTTGTTAATACCGCCACATACCGTGTATGTGATACTATTAACAAAGATTCCCTAAATACAAAAACTACAGAAAGGAAGATTCTATGGGTAATTCAAAAAATGCCACATTGAGCAATATGAATGCGGCAAACAAAAAAAGCGGAATCATCTTCATTCCGTTCTTGGTATTCCTGGCAATTTATATTTCTTCCGGCGTATATCATTTGAGGCAGGGTGTTGACTTCCCGTTCTCCAAGTTTCCAAGCGCGGCGGCAATGTTTATCGCTCTTGTTATCGCATTTATCCTGAACAAAACGGTGTACAAACATTCCGTCGACGAAAGCTTTTCTATCTTTGCGAGCGGCGCAGGCAGTGAAAGCACCATCATGATGGTCATGATTTATCTTCTCGCCGGTGCATTCTCGACTCTCTGCACAGAAATCGGTGCAAGAGACAGCGTTGTAAACTTCTGTCTCTCCTTTATGCCTGTTAAATTCGCAACGGCTGGTATGTTCGTCATTGCAGGCCTCATGAGTATCGCAACCGGTACTTCCGCAGGCTCTATCGCTGCACTTCTTCCTATCGGTGCTCCTCTTGCACAGGCATGCGGAATCAATATCTACATGATGACCGGTGCCATCATCAGCGGTGCAATGGTCGGCGATAACTTGTCCATGATTTCCGATACGACAATTGCAGCTACCAAAACTCAGGGCGTTGAGATGAAGGATAAGTTTAGAATGAACGCAATGATTGCTCTTCCAGCTGCCATCATTACACTGATTCTTTTCCTCTGCTTCGGAGCTCCGAAAGATGTTACTGCTGTTGAAATTGGTGAATACAGTTTCATAAAAATTATTCCTTACATCGTAATTCTTGTTCTTTCACTTTGCGGCTTGAATGTATTTATGGCAATGGTCTGTGGTATATTTACCGTTACTGTAATTGCCTTTGCAACAGGCAGCCTCACCATTCCCGGATTTGCTTCCACTGTATGGAGTGGCTTCACCGGGATGGACCAGAGCACATTCATGACCATTCTGACAACCGGACTTACTGCCTTGGTTGCATTCAATGGCGGTATTAACTGGCTCACCTCCAGGATGCGCAGCTCTATGAAGACTCATAAAGGTGCTCAGGTTGGAATTGCTGCAATGACAGCACTCATTGATATGTCCGTTGCAAACAATACGGTTGCCATTATCGTTACTGGACCTATCGCCAAGGAAGTCAGCCAAAAGTATAAAATCGACCCCAGAAGAACAGCTTCTTTGCTTGACGTATTTGCTTGCTCAACTCAGGCTCTTCTTCCCTACTGTGGCCAGATTCTTCAGGCAACCGGAATTATCGCCGTTGCTCTGGAAGGAATGAGTGTATCTCCTTTGAGTTTCATTCCTTATGTCTGGTACTGCCCGCTGCTTGCTCTCTTCGCGATCATTTCTATCTTTGTACCGTTCGCAGATGGAGTTACCAAGAAAGACCCCTGGAACTGGGAGTATAACTGCCCTGAATCCAAGGTTGAAGAAGTAAAGGCAACTCTTGAAGCTGTAAAGGTTGAAGCAACTCCGGCAGAGTAAAATTCTCTTACTGTAACGTTTGCACTTTTCACTCCGCAAAACACAACCGCAAGCAACTTTTACTGAAGTTGCTTGCGGACTTTCACAGTTTGCTATTTTTTCCGATATTATATATAATTCAGTCGATTCCCAGGAGGTTACTATGGAAGATTATAAGAATTGCAAGTTTGCTACACAGCAGATTCATGCCGGCGGACTGGAAGATCAGTACCATGCACTTGCTATGCCCATATATATGACTTCAACCTTTGGCGAGTATGATCCGCCTGAGGGAGAAATGAAATTTGAGTATTCCAGAACCACCAACCCCACCGTTGTCAAAGTCCAGCGGAAGCTTGCCATGTTGGAAAAAGGAGAAGCATCACTGGCATGCTGCAGTGGAATGGGTGCTATTACCACAGCACTTTGGACAACTTTAAATGCAGGAGATGAAGTTATTTGCAATGACACTGTTTATGGTTGCGCTTACAAGTTTTTCAAAGAAGAAGCATCCCGGTTCGGAGTTAAATCCTGTTTCGTCAACATGTGTGATTTGGAACAAATCAAAGCGCATCTGACAGAAAAGACCAAAATTGTGTACTTTGAAACTCCATGCAATCCTACTCTAAAAATTATCGACATCAAGGCCGTTGCCGATCTTGTTCATAACTATCGTTCTGATATTCTCGTTTTTGTAGACAACACTTTTGCTTCTCCTTATGTTCAGCAGCCACTTACGTTAGGCGCAGATGTAGTTTTCCACAGCGCCACCAAGTTTATCGGAGGACACGGTGATACACTTGCGGGTTTTGTCGTTGGAAAGAAAGATTTGATTGATACCTTCGTAAATAAGGGAATTAAATTACTTACTGGTGCATGTTTGAGTCCAATGAATGCGTTCCTGATTGACCGCAGTTTGAAGACTCTCGATATTCGGATGGAAAAACACTGCAGCAATGCCTTAAAACTGGCTTCTTTCCTGGAACAGCATCCCGCAGTAAACAAAGTCAACTACCCCGGATTGGAATCGTTCCCCTACCATGAAGTCGCAAAGAAGCAGATGCACCTATTTGGTGGCATGATTGCCGTTGATTTCAAAGGTGATCGCTACGAGGTTCGTGAAGCTCTGAAACGTTTGAAACTCGCAACATTTGGAATTTCTCTTGGAGATGCTGAAACTCTCATTGAGCATCCTGCAACAATGACACACAGATCTTATACACCTGAAGATATGAAGGCTGCAGGTATTTCTGAAGGATTGTGCCGTCTTAGTGTTGGTCTTGAGGATATTGACGATCTCATAGCTGACTTTGACCAGGCAATCAGTCCTCTTGTAAATAAATAAAAAGTATTGATTCGTATGTTGGATGTAGTTTTCAGTCGATGCCCGGTTGGCAACGGCACAGAACTGGCAATAAAAAAAGGTTGGCTTCAGGAAGAATTGGCTAAGCATGATGCTAGATTCTGTCTTCTGCAAAGCATGGATTCAAAGTTTCACAAATCTCATTTTACTCAGGAATATCCACTTCATTTTCGTGAAGGGGGTAATATCCCACCTATTTGGGCCCGTTCATTTGATGACAGATGTGTTTTAATAGGGCTTGCTCGTCAAAATGATTTGCGCGGTATTTTTGTAAAAAAAGATTCCGCCATCCAGACGATTGACGACTTGCGGGGAAAAACAATCGCCGTTCCAAGGCGTGTCGATGCACCTATAGATTTTCGATATCTAACCGCACTCCATGGAATCGATACAATTCTTAATTTCTTTGGAATGCACCTGTCAGATATTAATCTTTTAAATGTTCCCTGTGAAAATATCGTTCCCAAGCAGGTTACCGGCTTTGATATTTACAAAAAAGATGACGATTACATTACCGGAGAATTTGAAGCCGTGTTATCTGGAACTGCAGATGCCGCATTTTCGCGGTGCGTGAAAGCAGCGCGTTTGAACGAAGATGATTCCTTCAAGAATCTTCTCTCACCAGAAGTCAGTTTTCGTATTCCAAATATCAATAATGATACTGTTCATGCCATCACCTGTACAAAACCTTTCGCTTACGAGCATCCGGAAATTGTAATAGCATATTTAAAAGTGTTAATTGCAACAGGCAGATATATTTCTGCGAGCCCGGATGATTTTGTCAACAGTTCTGCTTCTGGAATTTATTCAGCTACACCTGAAGAAATGAAAGCCGCTTTTGACAAAAACTACTTATACAACCGGATTCCATCATTCAGCGACGAAGCCCTATCCCAGCTCCAGTCGCAGAAAGAATTCTTATACCATCATGGTATTCTTCAAAACGATTTTTCGATAGCATCCTGGATGGATCAATCCTTTTTAAAACAAGCTGAAATTGAGGCAACGCAGATAGTATATTGATTGGAGAAGCAGAGCCTCTGTTTATTAGGCTCTGCTTCTTTTGTGTTTTTGATTATTATTCGGCAGGAGAAGATTTATTATGACTTTTGAAAGGATAATATACGCTACCGAAGTTGCAAAATGCGGTTCAATTAATAAAGCCGCGAAAAAGCTTTTCGTTTCTGCTTCCGCAGTCTCGTTGGCAATCAAAGAGTTGGAAGAAGAACTGGGCATAGTGTTGTTTGAGCGTACCAACAAAGGCGTCCAAATAACTGTAAAGGGTCAACAAATAATATATTAGCTATGGAATTCTTGCTGGAACTGGTATAGGAATTGCTTTCAACATTATCGTCTCCGTGATAAGTTCTTGGTTTCAAGATAAACGCGGTCTTTGTTCCGGGTTGCTTATGATGAGTTTTGGACTTTCTGCCTTCATAATAGGTAAACTCGCCGACATTTTGATTCAAAGCCCTATGTTTGGATGGAGAACTGCGTATTTCATATTGGGTTGCTTATCAGGAATATCAATTATTGTATCCGGTCTAGTTATAATCATTCCAGAGCAGATTCCTGAGGAAAATAATTTCAAAACATGTTTGGATCAAAACGAGTGTCTACCGTTTCAAATGATAAAGGACCATTCTTTTATTCTGGCATTTGTCGGCCTTGTGCTTGTTGCGGGCATCAGTAATTCTGTTATATCCTTTGCAAAAGAACTCGTAATCTCCGTTGGTGCAACAGGTTCTCTATCTGCAACACTTGTCGGTCTTCTTTCTCTCTTTAATGGTTGTGGGCGAATACTCAGCGGCTTAATATTCGATAGACTAGGTTGCCGGAAAACCATGCTGATATCCGGTGCACTAACTATTTTGGCAACTCTTATTTCGTTTTCTGCAATCGTCTTTCATTCTTTGCAAATTATAGTATTTGGATTGTGTATGACTGGTCTATCATATGGTACTTGTCCAACAATTGCTTCAACTTTTACACTAAGTTATTTTGGCAAAAAGAATTTCGCAAAGAATTTCCCAATTATGAATATTAATTTGATTGGTGCTTCCATTCTTGCGTCGTTTTCGACACTAGTTATGACTTTGACCAATGGTTTCTTTTTCCCATATCTATTGTTTTGTATTATGGCTCTTATCGCATTCACGTTATTCTGCGTCATCCCCAACCCACAATAACTTTGCTTCTAACAGTGAAAGTACTTCAACTCATCTTCAATCCGGTTTGAAGAAAAACGGATGCATTTCACTGCGTCCGTTTCCGTTTAATCAATGCTTGGTTTATCACTTCATGAACCGGAAGCATCAATCCAAATCAAGAAATTCAAGCGTCAGCCAGTCCTTCTCCCCTGCGAAGAATTTTTCAAGAACCTAATCAAAAATATGGTTCACTTTTGAGGACGAAAGAAGGATCGCACGGAAGAAATATCGGCGGAAGAAAGTGAGCATTTGACTCAACTTTCTTCCGCCGTTAGTTTTGTCTGACAGACAGACAATATGTATATATTGTCCTTTTGTCGTCATTCTATAGGGAGACACTCGGAAGGAATGCCTTCTTTTGCCTTAAGCAATGTCCCCTCTTTTATGAGCAGTATTTATTCTTCTGCCCAGAGCAGAGCACACTTCACTGCTTTGTGCCAGCCTTTCACGGCCTTCTGTCTGCTTGCCTCGTCCATCTCGCTGGTAAATACCCGGTCAACGGACCAGTTGGAGCGGATATCCTCCAGGCTGTCCCAGTAACCCACAGCCAGTCCTGCCAGATAGGCTGCTCCCAGCGCCGTCGTTTCGATGCAGCCCGGACGGTCGATTTCGCAGTCCAGCAGGTTGCTCTGGAACTGCATGAGGAAGTTGTTGGCACAGGCGCCGCCGTCTACCTTCAGATTCTGAATCCGGATGCCGGCATCCTGTTCCATCGCCTTGCAGATGTCATACACCTGATAGGCCAGAGATTCCAGCGTGGCCCGGACCAGATGAGCCCGGTTGAAGCCTCTCGTAATACCGCAGACAACGCCGCGGGAACGCTGGCTCCAGTATGGTGCACCCAAGCCGGTAAAGGCGGGAACTACATAGCCGCCGTTGGCGTCGGGAACGGAATTGGCAAAGCACTCGCTCTCCGAAGCCTTTTCCACTACCTTCAGCTCGTCTCTCAGCCACTGAATGGCCGCACCGGCAACGAACACGCTGCCTTCCAGAGCATATTCCACATGGTCTTCAAAGCCCACCGCAATGGTCGTCACCAGTCCGTTGGAGGACTGCACGGGCTCCCTGCCGGTATTCATCATCAGGAAGCAGCCGGTTCCGTAGGTATTCTTCAGTTCTCCCGGCTGGAAGCAGCACTGGCCGAAGAGAGCGCACTGCTGGTCGCCGGCAGCACCGGCAACGGGGATCTCTCCGCCGTAGAGAGCGGCGTCCGTCATTCCGTACACGCAGCTGGAGGGCTTCACTTCCGGCAGAAGGGATGCGGGGATTTTCAGCATTTCCAGCAGCTCCCGATCCCACTGCAGGTCGTGGATATTGTAAATCATGGTCCGGCTGGCGTTGGTCTGGTCTGTTACATGGACCTTTCCGCCGGTCAGCTTCCAGATCAGCCAGGTATCGACGGTACCGAACAGAAGCTCACCCTTTTCGGCACGCTCTCTTGCTCCCGGAACGTTGTCCAGCAGCCAGCGGATCTTGGAACCGGAGAAATAGGCGTCGGGCACCAGGCCCGTCTTTTCCCGGATCATGTCCCCTTTCCCTTCCCGGACCAGTTCGTCGATCAGGTCGGAGGTCCGGCGGCACTGCCACACGATGGCGTGGGCAATGGGCTCACCCGTGGTTTTGTCCCAGACCACAGTGGTTTCCCGCTGGTTGGTAATGCCGATTCCGGCAATGTCCGCAGCCGTAACATTCAGCTTTGCCATTGCCTCCCGGGAGACCTCCAGCGTGGTTTCCCAGATTTCCGCGGCGTCGTGCTCCACCCAGCCCGGCTGGGGATAGTACTGGGTAAATTCCTTCTGTGCCACGGAGCAGATATTGCCTTCCCTGTCAAAAAGGATACAGCGGGAGCTGGTCGTCCCCTGATC
>JAZLHH010000027.1:0-22209 GCA_045616745.1 Candidatus Limivicinus sp.
GGCATTTTTCAGTTCCTTGTCACTGAACCATCCGTCAAACTCATATCCGGTCTTTTGCGGTGCCGCAGGTTCACTTGCCTTGGAACCCTTCTGTACCGTCTGCGGGTTGACTGTCGTTCCGCCGTTGCTGTTAAAGGAAACTGTATAGTTGGGCAGTTCCTTGAACGTAACATTGATGGTGACATTGGATTCCGGCATTGTGAACTTGTTATCGTCCGAAAGGGGAATAGCCGGTTCGGTGGTGATTTTATCCAGTTCATAGCCGCTTTTGGGCGTAACCGTGCAGGTAATCTCCGTTCCTCCCACGGCCTTATTGTCTTTCGCATCGACTGTGAGCGTTCCGTTTCCGTCGTCCGTTATCGTAATCTCGTATACCTGTCTGATATGCCAGGTAAGGTTTTTATCTTCAGCACTGCCATCGGACCACAGATAGTTTTCCTTGTCTTTCAGCGTTACCGTGACATTGTAAGAACCGATTTCCATCTTTACATTGTCACCAGACACAGTGTACTCGGCATCTGTCGAGACAGAAACACCAGTATGATTATTTCCGTCATAAGGATAATCCATTGCCGTCGGTATTGTCACCGAAGCTTTACCGATTTCCCAGGGAATATCACAGGGAGCGTCTGTACCATCCGACCAGATATATCCGGATTCCAAGGTGGCCGTCGCCGTATAGCTGCCGGCATTTGTACCTGTATTATTGGTCAATGTATATCCCGTTCCTGCAAGAACACCGGTCTGTTCTTTACCGGTATATACCAGGTCGGGAACTGCTTCCGGTTTATCAATCTTAATCGGATCATCCGCAAATGCGGCAGAGCCCAGACTCATAACAAATACCGCTGCAAGCAGTATAGAAATAATCTTCTTCATCAAAACTCCTCCTTCTCAGAAGATGTGGGCATTATATCACAATCTGAAAGTACTGTTGCTAATATTCTGAGAATTAATTGTAAATTTTATATGCAAAAAAGCTTCGCTTCTGACAAAAAAATCCGCCGGATGGCGGACTTTTTTATCTATTTTCTCAATCTCCGCCCGAAGGGACGCAGTCCGGCTCCCACTGCCAGAGCAAGACCGGCAAGGACGATGCGGCTGAGCCGGGCAAGCTCGGGATATTCTGCAGGAACATCAGGCACTGCAAATTCGGCTTCCGAAGGTTCCTTCCATTCGGATTCTTTGTTCACAGGCAGCGGGTGCATGACTTTTTCTCCTCATCCTCGTATTCGCTCTGTTCAAAAATCAATGCCCCGTTGGAATAGAGTGCTCTCTGATGGCACTTCGGGCATTCCCAGTCCCAGGCTCCCGATTGGCGGAATTCCATATTTTCTCCACACTTCGAGCATTTTACCTCAATATTCACCAATTACCCTCCACATATTTGTTTACAATAATGGATACTGTGTTATTATTCACCACTGCAAATCCGCCGTTTACCGCAAATTCAAGAACCGTTGCACCGGCTTTTTTGGCTGTTACGGGCCCCTGACTCAGGCTGATGACGGCATCGGCATGGCCGGGATGAATACCGATCAGGCCTTCCTCATTTCCCTGCTTTCCGTTGGCCATCACCATGGTAATGCTGTCGCAATCTGCTTCGGTATTCACACCCTCCGGCGTCAGAATCCGCAGTTTCAGATTTTTCTCTGTTCCCGTCTGACTCACAGCTCTTTGCTCCTGGCATAAACGCTGTCAATTCCGCCGGACAGCATAAAGGCCTGTTCCGGAATATTGTCGCAGTCTCCTCCCAGAATAGCTTCGCAGCCTTTGATGGTATCTTCCGTATGTACGAAAACGCCGGGAGTACCTGTAAAGTTTTCTGCTACGTGCAGAGGCTGGCTCATGAATCTCTGAATTCTTCTGGCCCTGTTGACCGTCTTTCTGTCCTCTTCCGACAGTTCATCCATGCCGAGAATGGCAATGATATCAACCAGTTCCTCATAACGCTGCAAAATACTCTGCACTGCTTTGGCCGTCTCATAGTGACGCATTCCCACAATGTCCTCCGCGAGCATTCTGGATGAAGACTCCAACGGAGAAACGGCAGGATAAATGCCCAGTTCCACGATATTTCTGCTGAGAACTGTCGTAGCATCCAGGTGGGAAAAAGTTGTTGCCGGGGCCGGGTCCGTCAGGTCATCTGCCGGGACATAAATTGCCTGCACGGATGTAATGGAACCGCTTTTCGTGGAAACAATCCGTTCCTGCAGCATTCCCATTTCCGAAGCCAGTGTCGGCTGGTATCCGACTGCGGACGGCATACGCCCCAGCAGTGCAGAAACTTCCGAACCTGCCTGCGTAAAACGGAAGATATTGTCTATAAACAGGAGGATATCCTTGTGGGAATTCTCCCGGAAATATTCGGCAATGGTCAACCCCGCCAGCGGCACGCGAAGTCTGGCGCCGGCAGTTTCATTCATCTGGCCGAAAACGAGAGCTGTCTTATCCAGAACTCCCGATTCCTTCATTTCATTCCAAAGGTCATTCCCCTCCCGGGAACGCTCTCCCACACCGGCAAAAACGGAATATCCGTTATGCTCATAGGCGATATTCCGGATCAGTTCCATAATCAGAACTGTTTTTCCGACGCCGGCGCCGCCGAACAGACCGATTTTCCCGCCTCTTGCATACGGCGTCATCAGATCGATTGCCTTAATTCCTGTTTCCAGAATGTCTTCTGACGGGACAACGTCTGTATACTTCGGGGCAGAGTGATGAATCGGCCAATATAAATCAGACTGAATCGGGGCTCCGTTGTCAATCGGAGTTCCCGTAACATTGATCATTCGGCCCAGCATCTGCTCGCCTACCGGAACACTGATCGGGGCACCGGTATCTCTGGCAGACATACCGCGGGAGAGGCCTTCCGTGGACTGCATGGAAATACAGCGGACGTCCCCTTCTCCCAACTGCTGGAGGCATTCCAGCGTTACCGTTCCCTGCGGGTTTTCCACCTCGACGGCATGGAAAATGTCCGGGACATCTGCCGAGATTCCAAAGGAAATATCCACGACCGGACCGCTGATTCTTTTTATAATTCCAATATCATCTTTTGCCATACTAATTCTCCGATTTTCTGAAAGCCGTTCCGGACGAGGTTTCAATTACGCTGTTGGTGACCTCGGCCTGGCGAATTCTGTTAATTGTCAGGGAAAGCGCGGCTGCCGATTCTTCTGCATTGTCACAGGCATTTCTCATGGCAACCAGCGTTGCCGCCTGTGCACCGGAAAAATGGCTGAGCAAAATACCGTAAACCCTGCTGCACAGACAGTAGAAAGCAATACTCTTTTCCACGGATTCCGCATCCGGAAGGAACAGGATTTCTGTTTCCGGTTTTTTTTCCGCAGGAGAATCCCCGGGAAGAATACACTCGCAAACCGGTGTCTGGGTCATCATGTTCACGTACTTCTGGCAAACAAAGAAAATCTGCTCTGCCTGTCCGGAAGTATAAATCTCCAGCACTTTTTCTGTCAGCCGTTCTGCATCTTCGTAAGAAGGAATATCCGGAAGTTCCAGAACTTCTATCGGAATGTTTCTGTCTTCGCAGTATCTGGCCGCCTTTCGGCCGCAGCAGATGATCAGCGGTCCAGATTCTCCCGCTGTTTCCCGGGAAAAGAACCGGAACAGTTCATTGTTGAATCCGCCGCAGAATCCTCTGTTGGAGGAAATCAGAACATAGCAGTTCCTTTTGCATACTTCCTCGGTATCGCGGCGAATGCCGTGCTCACCGACAAGGTTGAGAATCTGCCGGCATACTTCGGAATACTCCGTGAAAACCGTATTCTTCCGGCTCAGTTTTGCATATTTGACAGAGGCGGCAGTCTTCATGGCTTCCGCCGTTTTCTGTGTAGACTGAACACTCTTCAGCCGTTTTCTGAGACTCTGAAGACTGGGCATATCAAACCGTCGTCTTGAATTCAGCCAGGGCAGAATTCAGCAGTTCCCGATCTTCTTCGCTCAGCTTTTTTCCTGTCATCAGGCGCTCGGAGATCTCGGGCTTTGCAATCCGGATCCAGTTAATCAGTTCTTTTTCAAAAACCCAGATCTGATCCGGTGAAACACTGTCGGCAGTACCGTTGGAAACCGCATAAATCAGAAGGGCCTGCTGCCATGTGGGCAGGGGTTCAAAACGCCCCTGTTTCAGAACCGCCATCATCCGTTCGCCCTGTGCCAGAGTCTTCTTTGTTGCTTCGTCTATATCGGAGCCAAACTGGGTAAAGCTGGCATATTCTCTGTACTGCGCCAACGTCGTCCTCAGGTTGGAAGAGACCTGCTTCATCAGCCCGGTCTGCGCACTGCCTCCCACGCGGGATACGGAAAGCCCCACATTGATTGCCGGCCGCTGTCCTTCATTGAACAGATCCGTTTCCAGGAAAATCTGACCGTCCGTAATGGAAATCACGTTGGTCGGTATGTAGGCAGAAATGTCTCCTGCCTGGGTTTCGATAATCGGCAGTGCCGTAACGCTTCCGCCGCCGGCCTCTTCGGAAAGGCGGGCCGCACGCTCCAGGAGTCTGGAATGGAGATAGAAGATATCCCCGGGATATGCTTCTCTTCCGGAAGGTCTCTGAAGCAGCAAAGAAAGTTCTCTGTACGCAACAGCATGCTTGGAAAGGTCATCGTAGATAATCAGGACATCCTTGCCCTTATACATAAAATACTCGCTCATGGCCGCTCCTGCAAAAGGTGCAATGTACTGCAGAGAAGCGGAGTCGGAGGCAGAGGCACAGATGACTGTGGTATAGCTCATGGCGCCATAGGATTCCAGCTTGGAAACGATATTGGCTACCGTTGTCTCTTTCTGGCCGATGGCGACGTAGATGCAATATACATTTTTTCCGCGCTGGTTGATAATGGTGTCAATGGCGATGGAAGTCTTTCCTGTCTGCCGGTCACCGATAATCAGTTCTCTCTGGCCCCTTCCGATGGGAACCAGGGAGTCAATTGCTTTCAGTCCGGTTTCCAGAGGCACATTTACCGGCTGTCTGTCCGGAATCCTCGGCGCTGCGCACTCAATCGGCCTTGTTTCCGTGCACCAGATTCGTCCCTTGCCGTCAATCGGGTTGCCGAGAGAATCCACAACGCGTCCCAGCATTGCTTCGCCCACGGGAACAGAGGCCATTTTCCCGATTCGGCGAACACGGGAATAGCTGTCAACGTGTTCGAAATTCCCGAAAATCATGCAGCCGATTTTATCAGGCTGGATATCCATAACCATGCCTTTCATGGAATTCTTGGTATCAACGAATTCCACCAGTTCCCCGTACATAACGTCAGAAAGACCGTCCAGCCAGCAGATTCCGTCAGAAACCGTCAAAACTCTCCCCAGCTGGAAGGTATCCACATCGAAGTCAATTTTCTTGACTGCCCGCTTCAGATTCCGGAACATATCTTCGGCATTCTGTTCCTTCACAGGGCCGGACCTCAGGGCTTCATTCAATCTGTAAAGACGGTTCCTTCCTGAATAGTCATAGACGGTATCGCCAATTCTGAGGCGGAGGCCGCCAATCAGGCTGGCATCGTCATCAATAATCCGAAAAGAGACTTTGCCGTCCACCGGTTTCAGAAGGTCATCGACCGCTTCGCGGATTTTTTCCAGGCTTTCTTCCATCAGCGGTGCAGAGGAAGACACCGTAACATACAGTACTCCCTTCCGCGACAGATACATAATGTCTCCCGGTGTCAGGCGAATCTCTCCAAGCATTCTTTCTACAACGTCAAGTTCCTTGGACTGAATTTTCGCCTTGAATTCCTTTGAGGAAATGATGTCACGCGCCTTTTCAATAATCTCGTTTCCGAGATGTTCTTTGGTCTCAAGAAGCATTTCGAGACGCAGATTTTCTGCGTCGGTACGGTACTGCTCCTCCATGCTCTCCAGTTCCGCTTGGCGAATCCGGAGTTCATCCGCAAGCACAAGATTCTCTGTCGGTTTTTCTTCTTCCGGAATCCGATACATCTCGGTATAGTCGGGAATCGGCTCCGAAAGTGAATCCAGATCTTTATTGATCCGATCCATTCGTGATTTGAAAATACCGGCTATCGTCTTCCCGCCGATAAAGTAAACCACGGCTCCCAGCAATATGAAATTAATCAGTGCAAATAAAAATCGCATATCAATACCTTATCGAAGAAGAGTTTTTACATACTCCATGGCGAGTTCACCGATTTCACCGCTGAGATTTTCCTCAATCCGTCGGGATTCTGTTTCCAGTTCCCGGCGTCTGTCTTCCAGCATGGCATCATATTCCGCTTTTTTGGCAGCGACCGCTTCCGCAGTTTCCAATCTGGCCTTTTCGAGAACCGCTTCTCCCTGAGCGAGGGCCTCGTTCTGCGCCTGGATTCTGGATTGTTCCGCCTCCTCCAACCTTCTCTGAGCCTCTTCCTGTGCTGCTTTTTTTGCGGATCTGTCTGCTTCAATTTTTTGATTCCGCTGATCCATCACAGAAAACACAGGCTGAAAGAGCAATTTATCCAGTATGAAAACCACAGCTGTGAAACTCAGAACCGTCCAGATCAGGACAGAAACCTGAATATTCATATAAGACTACCGGATGAATCAGCCGATTTTTCCAATCAGCATGAACGCGATCAGAAGGCAGTAGATGGCCAGAGCCTCCATCAGTGCCAGAGAAACAATCAGCGTAGAGCGAATCTGACTTGCCGCGTCCGGCTGACGGGCAATGCTTTCCATAGCGGATTTCGACGTAATTCCCTGTGCTATAGCGGCTCCGATTGCACCCAGGGCCATAACGGCAGCAGCAGCAATTGCAATAACTGACATAATTAAATATCCTCCAAATGAATAAAATACTGTAAAATATATTACCTTTGATTAATCTTCCGACTCCAGCGTCGTAGCTTCATCAAGATAAATCGAAACAAGTGTCGTGTAGACAATGGCCTGCAATGCGCAGAAAAGCAGAGACAGTGCCATCATAATAATCGGCGCACCGACCGGAAGAATTTCATACAGCTGTTCCGTCACCGATTCCTCACCGAAAATATTTCCGAACAGTCGCAGGGAAAGAGACGCCGGCTTGATAAATTCGTCAAGAATCAGAATAGGAAGCATAATGGCAATCGGTGAAATAAACCTCTTGAGATAGCCTTTGATTCCCAAAGCCTTGATGCTTGCAATCTGCAGATAGGCAAAGGTGCAGACGCCCAATCCCAAAGTAACAGAGAGAGAAGACGTTGGTGCCTTCAGATACTTCGTCAGACCGATTCCCGGAAACAGCCCGGAATAGTTTGCAAATACAATGAAGACAAACAGAGAACCAAGATATCGGAAATACTTTCTGCCGCGTTCCTTTCCCAGATTCTCCGAAAAAGAACCATCGAGATACTCGATTCCTGTTTCAATGATGTTCTGGAGTTTTCCCGGCCGTTCTTTCAGATTTTTTCTGACAATCAGTGAAAATACGACAAGAATAGCCAGAATCAGCCACATCATCAGCACCTCGCCGGTAACATCCAGCCATCCGAATAAAGGTATTACTACTTCTGACGGTTCTCCCACTCCGTATCATCTCCCTTCTTTTTCAGTCTGTCTGCAGACCGGACTGCAAACACAATCATTGGAATTGTAAGACCTGCCGCAGCTCCCGCCAATGCAGGAACCAGCGCAAGATTCATACGCTTTGAAATAAAGTATACAAGTGCCAGATAGAGTAAATCAATCGCCTGACGGGCCAGAGAAAAACCGACGACTGCGTTCGTTTTTCTGCGTGCCAGTTTTTCCGTTATTGCTGCATTCACGACGGCAATGACTGCTCCAAAAATGAAAGTGAAGACTGCTGCCATCTCTCAGCGGACACGCATCACGGCTTCAATTTCATCCGGCGTTCTCGGAATATAGGAAGAAAGATTTTCTCCTCCCTCGGCTGTCATGAGGACGTCGTCTTCCACGCGGATTCCGAAGCCCCAGGCCTCGACATAGACACCGACTTCCAAGGTGAACACGGCGCCTTCCACCATCGGCGTGGACCTGGGCATTGCGTCATGCACATCCCAGCCGAGATGATGGCTGATATTGTGCCAGCGATAATCTTTTACTTCACCGTCAAGACCAAGCTCCTTCAGCCGGGGAGCGAGGAATTCATCCTGAAGACTGTTGAGCGTTTCCAGCGTAACCCCCGGCGTAATCGATGCGCACACATAATCCACACAGTCCGCACACAGCTGTGTGAGTTCTCTCTGCTGCTTTGAAAACATGCCGTTTGCCGGGAAGCAACGGGAGATGTCCGCATTCAGATGGTCTTCCACAGCCCCAAGATCCAGCAGGACAATGTCTCCATCCTGCACCTGACAGTCCGCCTCGTGATAATGGAGGCAAAGGCTGTTTTTCCCGGCACCGGTGATTGTTGCAAATGCAGGGACATGGCAGCCCTCATCGGCAAGAGATTTTTCAAATTCTGCCCGGATATTGTATTCATAAATTCCGGGGTTCGTTGTTTTATAAATTCTGTCAATTCCGCGGGAAGTCCGTGCAATGGCCTTGCGGATTGCAGCAATTTCCTCAGGGGATTTCACAGTTCGAAGCTGCTGCAGCGGCACGTGAATATCGCCTTCCTGCTCCGGCATATTCTCCCCGTCTTTTACGATGACATAGTTCTCTATTCCGGATACCGCGTACACATCCTCCGGATGGAGCATTCTGCCGCGCCATCGTTCTCTGAGGGCGTCAACTTCCGGAAGGTACAGGATTTCTGATACTTTGCCTTCTGTTGCTTCCGCATGAAAAAAAATATTCTGATGTTCAATTCCCGTCAGATACACGAAATCTCTGGAGGCAAAAAACTCATAATCGTCATCTTCGCTTCTCTGCTTCGGCAGACCGGAAGCTATGGTAAACGAAAAGTTGTCTCCCAGAAGTTCATACAGTCTGTTCCTGTTACGGATGTAAAAATCTTTGTTCATTTTCCTAAAAAGTCCTTTATTGTATTTTCTCCTGCACAAAGTACAGAAGAGAAGCTTCCGTCAAACGGAAGCGGATTTCCGTCAATATCCGTCACTCTGGCTCCGGCTTCCGATGCAATCAGGTATCCGGCCGCAAAGTCCCAGAATGAGAGTTTCAGTTCAAAAAACAGCCCTGCTCTTCCGGCCGCAACTGAACACAGATCCAGCTCCGCAGAACCTCCCCTCCGAATGTCGAGGCCTTCTATGTACAATCTCTTGGCAAGAGAAAAGGTTCGGTCCGCCAGCTCCGGATAGTAAGGAGAGGTCCCGACGCAGCAGACGCTGTTTTTCAGCCCGCTGTCGTCCACGGAAATCTCCCTCCCGTTCAGTCTGGCTCCCTCCCCCTTCAGCGCAGTGAACATCTCGTCCAAATAGGGATTATATACCGCAGCTGCCGTTATTTCTCCATTGTGCATACAGGCTACCGAAACGCAGCTTTGCTGAAATCCCCGGACAAAGTTCATGGTACCGTCAATAGGATCAATAATGAAAACATACTCCGCATCGAGAGAATCCGGTCTGTCGCTTTCCTCGCAGAAAAAGTGGGCATCCGGAATCGCTGCAGAAAAGGATTCCGATAAAAGGTTCTGTATTTTCCTGTCGTATTCCGTGACGACATTCCGTGCATCTGACTTGTACTCTGCCATCACATCATGAGCCCGAAGCATCAGCGTTCCGGCTTCTTTTTCCGCTGCCATCATCAGAAGCAGCAATTCACTCTTGTTCATAGCTTTTATATTATAGCACTTTTCCCCATGAAATGATATAAGGAGCTTTCCACCCTTCTTCCCGAAGCTGCGGATTATCGGCTTTCCAGGTATGCCTGTGTTTTTCTGGCGATTCCCAGTTCTTCGTTTGCCGCAATCACAGTCACCGCAACCGGTGATGCATCCGCTGAAATCTTCCCTTCTGTCACGGAAGCATTCTTCTCATCATCCAGAAGGATTCCCAGATGAGAAACCGCCTGACACACTTTTTTACGCAGAAATGCAGAGTGCTCACCGATTCCGCCGGTAAAAACCAGGCTGTCCAGCCCTCCCAGTTCTGCATAGAACATCCCTATATATCTGACAATTGAATTCGCAAAGATTTCTACTGCCAGTTTTGCCCGTTCGTTTCCCTGCTGTGCAGCATCGCATACGAAACGGAAGTCATTGCTCACGCCGGAAATTCCCATCAATCCGCCGTTTTTCTCCATTCCTTTCAGGATTTCCGATTCTTCCATCCCCTCGCTGCGCAAAAACGGAATGATATACGGATCCAGATCTCCGCAGCGGTTGGCATGAGGAATTCCTGCCTGAAGAGAGAATCCGAAACTGGTATCCACACTCTCGCCGTTGAGAATGGCGCACAGAGAGCAGCTTCCTCCCAAATGGCAGGATATGATTTTCCCCGACGGTCCGAAATCTCCCGCCCGGGACGCCACATAGGAATGGGATGCACCGTGATAGCCCATTCTCTGAATCCCGTATTTTTCATACCACTCATACGGCAGAGAATAAATTCTGCGTTCCTTCGGAATTGTAGTATGGAACGCCGTCTCAAACACTCCGATTTTCGGAATAGAAGGCAGAACCTCCCCAAAACAGTCAATCGCTTCCAGATAGGCGCTGTTGTGCACCGGCGCAATAAACAGATAATCTTTCATTCCCTGAATCACCGGTTCCGTTAATTCATGGACATCGTAATATCCTTTCGATAATACGGTCTTGAAACCGATGGCCTGGATTTCGGACACATTCCGGATTGCGCCGGAGGCTTCTCCGGTCAAACACTCCTGAAACAGCCTGATTCCTTCCGTGTAACTGGGAACAGACAGATTTTCCTTTTCCAGGGAAAACTGTCTGTCTGGGTTGCTGTAGGAGAAGACCGCGTGTTCCCGGCTTCCGACCCGTTCCACTTTCGCCGTACACAGAACGTGCTCCGAAGGCATGTCATAAAGCTTGAATTTCAGGGATGTGCTTCCCACATTGGATACAAGAATCCGCATAGTTCCCTCCTGTATTGTAATAAAAAAGGCAAATCAGGACAGTGCCTGAACGGCTTCCGGATAATAGTAATTGACAAGCAAATCCACACAGGCCCCGTAACTCTTCAGTCCGAGCTTCTGGTCATAACTGTACAGGAAACCCTCGTATACCTTGTTGGAGACTTTTCGAACCGGCGTCTCGAACTTCTCCCAATATGCATTCGTTTCGCTCAGGTCCTCTTTTACCTCGTCACGAAGAGAGTCATATATTTCTCTCCAGACCTGTGCATCTGCGCCTTGAAGTGCATTTCCCAGGTATGTATATGCCATCAAAGCCGCAGAATATACATAGTCCGGGTCACCAAATGCGAGAGAATTCTTCACTGCGCAGAAGTTGGCATCCTGCTCCCGTGAGATTCCGTTCAAATGGCACAATTCATGCGCACAGGTCGATGCCAGATCATGCGCCGGCATGTCCATGTTGACGTTCGCTTCTCCGGTAAAGGGGAAAAAGAACCCGGAAAAGTCGATAAGACTCATCACTTTGGAACAGGCAATCTTTTTGCAGCCGATTCCTCCGTTCATATCTGCCGATCTGGCAATAATTTCTTCTCTGTCCGGTTCCTCACGGTAAGTATCATTGGCCATTGAAGCAAAATAGCAGGTTACGATTTCCAGCTGCTTCGCGGATACCGGATAGGCCGTAATTCCCGGATCTCCATAATAGTAATTTCCCCAGAAAAAACAGAATCCGCCGTAGATGAACAATCCCAGCGTAATCAGGCCGGCAATCAGCTTTTTCCACTTTTTTCTCGTCAGCCGATAGAGAAACCAGATCAGAGCCAAAGCGATCAGAAACTCTGCCAGCGAGAATGGCACTCTGGAGGAGATTCGGGTCTGCAGCCGACGAATCGGTGCAACAACGTTCTCCGAAAGGCACTGCATCAGCGGAAAATTCTTCCGAAATGCCAAGTGCAGCCCAATAACGGCTGCACTTAGTATGGATATAATTTTCTGAAACTTATTCAAGTGTTCTGCGCTCTTATGCCTTGACTGCATCCTTTGCTACATTGCAAAGAGCTGTGAAAGCGGCGGCATCATGAATTGCCATCTCGGAGAGCATCTTGCGGTTCATGTCGATTCCGGCGAGCTTCAGACCGTGCATGAAGGTAGAATAATTCATGCCGTTTGCCTTGCAGCCTGCGCTGATACGGGCAATCCACAGCTGACGGAAGTCGCGCTTTTTCTGCTTGCGGCCGACATAGGCATAACGGCCGGACTTCATCATCTGCTCCTGTGCCATCTTGTAATGGCGATGCTTATTTCCCCAATAGCCCTTAGCGAGCTTTAAAATCTTATTTCTGTGCTTGCGCGTCATCATTGCGCCTTTTACTCTTGCCATTTTTAATTCCTCCTGTCAGTTAGCTCAACCCTTATTTGTAAGGGATCATTTTTTTGATTGTGGCTTCGTTCGTCACATCAGCGTAAGCTTCGCTGCGCAGACGGCGGCAACGCTTGGTATCCTTCTTCGTGAGGATGTGGCTCTTATATGCATGAGCTCTTTTGACCTTACCGGACTTGGTGAGGTTGAATCTCTTCTTAGCGCCACTGTGAGTTTTCAGTTTCGGCATAATACTTATCTCCTTTAAAATTGTATTCTTAATTTATTCGGCCTGAGGAGCAGGTTCTTCCGCTTTCGGTTCCTTTTTCTTCTTCTCGGGCTTTACAGGCTTGGGGCTGAGGAACATAAACATATTCCTTCCTTCAAGCTTCGCCTGTTTATCGATGGTAGCGACGTCCTCGCAGCGGGCGGCAAACTGATCCAGAAGATCCTTTCCGATTTCAGTATGTGCCATCTCACGGCCTCTGAAACGTACGGAAACCTTGACTCTGTTTCCCTCATTCAGGAACTTAATACCGTTCTTGATTTTGGTGTTGAAGTCATTTTCCCCAATGGACGGGCCCAAACGGATTTCTTTGATTTCAATTACACGCTGATTCTTTTTTGCTTCCTTTTCCTTCTTGGTCTGCTCAAAACGGAACTTTCCGTAATCCATAATTCTGCAGACAGGGGGGACTGCGTTGGGAGCAATTTTTACGAGGTCAAGACCGGCTTCCTCAGCAATCTTGAGAGCCTCTTCTGAGGACATGATACCCAGCTGTTCTCCTTCTTCTGAAATCAGGCGGACTTCAGCATCGAGGATGTCTTCATTAATCTCATGAGTTTCGTTTGTGGCTATCGTATTCACCTCCGAAAAAATATAAAAATGCGGATTCAGGCAGAATCCGCACGCAATAATTCCGAAGAATTCCTATCAACCGGAGGGCGCAATTGCCACGGTGAAGCACGCGGAAACATGCCTCTTTCTTTTTACCTGTGAGATATTATAACAACAAACAGTAAAAGTCAAGAAAAAATCAGCCGTTTTCTTCGTTTTCTTCTTCTATTGCTATTTTTACAATCCGGCTTGTTCCCAGCCGCTCTGCGCCGAGCATCATAAACTCTTCTGCATCTTCCAGAGAGGAGATTCCTCCGGCAGCTTTGACTTTCACAGAGGTCGGGCTGTATTCTCTCATCAGTCTGACATCCTCAAAGGTTGCCCCACCTTTGGAGAAGCCCGTGGAGGTCTTGATAAAGTCTGCACCGCATTCTCCGACGATTTCGCAAAGGCGAATCTTTTCATATTCGGTAAGCAGGCAGCATTCGATAATCACCTTGAGAATCTTTCCGGCGGTTGCACTGCGCACAGCGGAAATATCTTCCTTTACTCTTTCCCATGCGCCGTCTTTCACCATGGTGAGATTGATTACCATGTCAATTTCGTCGGCTCCGTTCCGGACGGCATCCATTGCTTCAAACGCTTTGGCCGCCGTAGTCATATATCCGTTAGGAAACCCGATAACGGTGCATATTTTCATTCTGTCCCCAACATAGCGTTTTGCGCCCGCTACATGACAGGGCGGAATGCAGACACTGGCGCACTGATATCGGATGGCCTGATCACAGAGCGTCATAATCTCACCCGGTGTGCAGTCTACCCGCAAAAGGGTATGGTCACAGGCCTTTAGGATTTCCTGAAGACCCGGTCTGTTTACATCATTTTCACTCATTATTCTGATTCCTTTCTCTATCAGCTTCGCTGCTGCGATTCCCCGACCGGGGATTTTCTTTCCGGAGAATGTACCGTCATATACGGTTTTCCCTCCGCAGCTGGGGCTGCTCTCTTTCATCAGCGCCTCGGTACACCCGAACCGTTCTGCCAGAGTCACGGCAATCCTGGCACCGGCTTCATACTCTGCCGTCACGTCCAGGCCTGTCGAAGAAACCACACGGTCGCCACGGATTTCCGAAGGATTCCTAGGAACGCTCAAACCGCCGGCCACTTCCGGGCAGACTGGAATCAGCCGGTATTCCGATCGCAGTTTTTCCAGAGTTCCATCGCTGAGCCGGTTGGAACCTCCGCAGTATTTGCATTCATTTCCCAGCAGACAGCTGGAAATCAGGAGATTTCGCATAGAAACTTTTCTCCGTCGGAATCCAGGTGAATCTTCTCCGCATGCCCGGCTTCAATCATTTTTTCTGCCGTCATGTCTTCGATTTCCTTCTGAATCAGCCGACGCAGATTTCTGGCACCGTAGGTTGCGGAATAGCCTTTCTTCACCAAGGTTTCCACTACCGCATCCGTCCAGTCCAGAGAAATTTCCTTCTCGCTCATAACAGTTTTCAGTTCATTGAGCATATGCACCGCAATGGAAGCAAAATTTTCTTCCGTAAGCTGATTGAAGCATACCACCTCATCTACGCGGTTGATAAACTCCGGACGCAGAAACTCCTCCAGAGCCTTCATCGTCTTCTCTCTGGTCATATCGTTGAGCGTTCCGCCGAACCCTACCGCGCCGGTTCTGTTGTTGCTGCCCGCATTGGTAGTCATGATGATAATCGTGTTTTCAAAGTTCACGGTTCTGCCCTGTGCATCCGTAATCCGGCCATCATCCAGAATCTGCAGAAGAATATTCATGACATCCGGATGCGCCTTTTCAATTTCGTCGAACAGGACAACGCTGTAGGGTTTGCGGCGGATTTTTTCCGTCAGCTGGCCGGCATCATCATAGCCTACGTATCCCGGGGGAGAGCCGATGATTCTGCTGACAGCGAATTTCTCCATGAATTCACTCATATCCAGACGGATCAGGCTTTCCGGCGAGTCAAACATATCTTCTGCCAGACGCTTGACCAGTTCCGTTTTTCCGACGCCGGTACCGCCGACGAAAATAAAGCTGACCGGCTTGCGCTTCGTCTTCATGCCGACACGGCTGCGCTTTATGGCGGCACAGACAGCATCCACGGCTTCATCCTGGCCGAAAATATGCTGTTTCAGCCGCTCATTGATTTTAGACAGATGCTCCAGCTCATCCTGCTTCACGCTGGAAGCCGGAATTTTCGTCCACAATTCAATGATTCTGGCCAGGTTGTCTATGGTAAGAACCGGGCGTTCCTGACCCTTGAGTGTATTGTATTCCTCCTCCAGCTGGAGCTCTCTGCTTCGCAGCTGGGCAATTTTTTCGTATCTTCTGTCCAGATACTCCTCCGTGGACTCCTGGCCCTCAGGGATTTCCGCGCTCTGGAGCTCTTCCCGCTCCGAACGTACAGATTCCAGCTCCTGCCGAAGCACCAGCTCCCGGGTGATATTTCGGTCTTTGAGATTCACATCGGAACAGGCTTCATCAATCAGGTCAATCGCCTTGTCCGGAAGGAATCTGTCCGTAATGTACCTCTCGCTCATGGTAACCGCGAGGCGGCACATTTCCTTTGGGATGGTGACGCCGTGGAAATCCTCGTAGTAATGTGCAATTCCCTCCATGATTTTCACGCTGTCTTCGATGGAAGGCTCGTTCACCGTCACCGGCTGAAAACGGCGTTCCAGTGCGGAGTCCTTTTCAATGTTCTTCCGGTATTCCGTGAACGTAGTGGCTCCGATTACCTGAATTTCGCCGCGGGAAAGCGCAGGCTTCAGGATATTGGCAGCATTCATAGAACCTTCCGCATCTCCCGCACCTACAATGGTATGGATTTCATCAATGACCAGGATGATATTGCCCAGCTTCTTGATTTCCTGAATCAGACCTTTCATACGGCTCTCAAACTGGCCTCGGAACTGGGTTCCAGCCACCAAAGCAGTGAGATCCAGCAAATGGACCTGCTTGTCTTTCAGTTTAAAAGGCACATCTCCTGCCACGATACTCTGCGCCAGACCTTCTGCAATGGCCGTTTTTCCGACACCGGGTTCACCGATCAGGCAGGGATTGTTTTTCTGACGCCGGTTGAGAATCTGAATGACTCTTTCCAGTTCCTCTTTGCGGCCAATCATGGCATCCAGCTTTCCCTCCCGAGCGCGGGCTGTCAGGTCGATACAGTAAGTGTTGAGGAACTTCTTGTTTGGGGTGCCTTTTTCCTTCTTTTCTGCCTTCTTTTCCGGCTTTTCACTGTTTCCGGGAGCGGGGCCGCTGCCGAACATCTTTCCGAAAAACGGGAAGGTAGATGTTTTCCCTTCTTCCTCTTCCTCGGCTTCTTCCGGCGGCATCAGATTATCCATGCCGTTCAGATAGGACATCATTTCCCCGGAAATGTTGTCTATATCCTCGTCGGATAATCCGAAACGCTTCATAATATCGTCAATTGGCTTGATTTTCATTTCGCGGGCACACTGAAGGCACAGACCTTCATTGACCGTCTTCCCGTCCTGATCAAGCTTCGTAATAAATACAATTGCGGGTCTGATTCCGCATTTTGAACATAAAACGTTCTGCATTTTCTCTCCGTTAAATTAAAGTTCTGGTAATAAATCTGAAAGCGAGGAAGAAGCCGATCAGTCCCTTGTCCGAAGCATCTTTTCCCAGCAGCAGTCCCAGGAAGCCGAGAAGCCAGCAGATCAGGACGCAGATCAGAAATCCCTTGATAAAACCTATTGCTGCACCGCCTACATCATCAATGATATCCGCATTGGGAAGTCGGATGTTCAGATTGAACAGATCCAGTAAAGCCGATGCCAGCACAATAATCATAATGAATATGATTGTCTCACAGATTACGTAGGCCGCCGTGTTGCAGACGACCGTAATAACAGCATCTGTCAGACTGCAGCCGTTCTTCTGCGCATAGTTCACAGTGTCTTCCGCCAGATCCTCCGAAGCGTCTCCGAAAAAGCCGGTTTCCCGCATACACCAGTACGCATAATCGTACTGCAGCGAGCTGTCCTCTTCCAGAATATCCGTCAGACTTTTGTCGGCATCTGCATACCCCAGTCTCTCCAGAACCATGGAATTCATCTTGTCGGAGTCAATATACCCTCCGACAAAAGGCTCCACGGCGGGAACCAGTTCCTTCGCCAGGCTTCCGGAGATTACATTGGAAATCACCAGAGAAAGAATAATCGCAGAAAGGCCGAGGATGCTCCGGATCAGGCCGTGTTTATAGCCTTCCCAGATGCACAGAACCATTATGAATAATAATATCAGATCAATTATCAGTCTCATGACTTCACCATTCTATCAGAAATAAATTGACGAATCCGTAAACATTTTCCCGACCGGATCATCATACCAAACCCGGTTCATATACAGACCCTGCGGCGGCATCGTCGGACCTGTCAGGCGGCGGTCTCCTTTTTCCAGCAGTTCCGGGATTTCTTCCGGAAGCAGCTTGCCGTATGCTGCATATACCATCGTCCCTACCATCGCCCGGCACATATTGTAAAGAAACCCGTCCGCACAAACAGCAATAGTAATCAGGTCGCCTTCTTTCTGCGCACGGCAGCTGTATACTGTTCGCACCGTGGTCTTTGTTTCCGTTCCCACGCTGCGAACCGCGCGAAAATCATGCGTTCCTTCAAATGCTTCCGCCGCTCTTTCTATCAGATTCATATCCAGCTTCTGCGGCCAAAAGCAAACACGCTTTGCCAGAAACGGATCCGGAATCCTGCTGTTGAGAATCTTATAGATATATTCTTTCTTCCGGCAGGAACCTATGGCGTTGAAGTCCTCCGGGGCTTCACAGGCCTGCAGTACCGAAACATCCGCCGGGAGTCTGGAATTCAGTGCCAGCGGAATCTTGTCCACGGGAATGGTGGAATCGGTATGAAAATTGGCACAATACCGGAGAGCATGCACACCGGCATCGGTTCTGCCGCAGCCGGTGATTCGAATCGGCTCTTCAAATACCTTTTCCAGGGCATTTTCCATTACCGCAGCTACGGTAATATCCTTTTTCTGAATCTGCCAGCCATGATAGGCAGACCCGTCATAACGGAGCTTGAGGGCAATATTCCTCATTGTGCGTCCGTTTTTACATATTTGATAACGGTGGTAATTGCCGACGCCAGAATCATATTGATTGCCAGTTCCACCAAAAAATTAAATCCTGTCAGAACAATCAGAATATAGTTCAGAAGCGTCTGACCGCTGGACCACAGTTCCAGAACAGACATGAAGAATACCAGCATCAGCGCAATAAAAACGCCTGTATTGACAACCGGCGCCGTGATTCCTGCCAGAACCACTGCCAGTTTTTCGCTCTTTTTTACGGCAGCTTTGTAAACCAGCCCGGAAACCCAGCCTGCCAGAATACCCTTGACCATACAGATCAGGACGGTTGCAAATGCGTTCTGGCTCAGAAGCAGCATGGTAGCCCCGCCGTCCCAGCCGGCAAGCCCGGAAATCAGCACAACAATTCCGAAAACCGCACCGAGCATAGCACCGACTTCAGGCCCGAAAACCGCCGCGCCGACAATAATCGGCGTCAGGGAAAGGGTGACAGAAAACGGACCGATTCGGATAATATTGCCCAGCAAAGTCAGAATTACAACCAGTGCGGACAGAATTGCCATTCCCGTCAGAACTTTGGTTTTCCTCATTATATATCCTCACTTAATAAAGAATATGGAAACGGTAAAGAGTATACCGAGAACAAGCGCGATGCCGTCTCCGGTATTCATTTTCAGTTGCTTCATGCGGGTTCTTCCTTCACCTCCGTGGTAGCATCTGCATTCCATTGCCACAGCAAGATCATCCGCTCTGCGAAATGCAGAAACGAACAGTGGAACCAGAACCGGGATCAGGGATTTTGCGCGCTTGATCAGACCGCCGGTTTCGAAGTCTGCACCTCTCGCCTTCTGTGCAGACATAATCTTGTCTGTCTCCTCGATAAGCGTAGGAATAAACCGGAGCGCCATGCTCATCATCATCGTCATCTCATGAACAGGCAGCTTGATTTTCTTCAGCGGGCTTAACAGAATCTCCATTCCGTCCGTAAGTGCTATCGGGCTCGTGGTATATGTGAGGAGAAACGTCCCCGTAATAAGCAGGAGAATTCGCAGAATCATTTTGATTGCCCGCTCAACACCTTCATAGGTTATCGTCAGAATCCAGAATCTGCACAGCGTCGTCCCCTGCGTATAGAACATATTCAGCAGACCCGTCAGAACAATGATTACTACCATCGGTTTCAGACCGTTGAATATGTTTTTCGGCGTAATTCTGCTGATAATCATGCATACGGCTGTGACGGCAATCACCAGACCGTAGCTGGTCCAGGAGTTGGCATTGAAAAGTGCAATGATATAGAGAATCAGCAGAAGGATCTTCGTTCTCGGATCCAGCCTGTGGGCGATGGTATTTCCCGGGAAGAACTGGCCTAAAGTAATGTCTTTCAGCATACATCTGCCCCCTTTGCCCGGCGAATTGCCTCCACCAGCTGCTCATGGGTATAAATGGAGCCTTCGAGACCGATGAGCGCGGCAAGTGCCGTTGCCTTCGGGACATCCAGACCGATTTCCCGCAGAGCATCGGGGTTGGCAAAGACCTCATTCGGTGTTCCGTCCATCGCCACCGCTCCGTGATTGAGAACAATGATTCTTTCGGCAATCCGGGCAATATCGTCCATATTATGGCTGACAAGAATGACCGTGGATCCCGTTTTTTCCCGGTAGGTGCAGATATTGCGAAGAATCCGCTCGCTGCCTTCCGGATCAAGACCCGCCGTAGGTTCGTCCAGAATCAGGACACGGGGCCGCATGGCAATCACGCCGGCAATGGCGATTCTGCGCTTCTGACCGCCGGACAGTTCCAGCGGAGATTTATCGAAAAGGTCTTCGTCCACACCGGTAAAACCGGCAGCTTCTCTGACCCGTTCTTCCACTTCCTGTTCTTTGAGTCCCATATTCTTCGGACCAAAGGCAATATCGGCAAAAACCGTCTCCTCAAAGAGCTGGTACTCCGGGTACTGGAACACCAGGCCGACCAGCGTCTTGACGGATTTTCTCGTCTGCCTGTCGGTATTGATGTCTGTTCCATCTACCAGAATTCTGCCGTGGGAAGGCGTCAGCAAAGCATTGAAATGCTGAATCAGCGTGCTCTTCCCGGAGCCGGTATGCCCGAGCAGGCCGATGAACTCCCCTTGGGGAATCACCAGATTGATATTGTCTAACGCGACTTTTTCAAAAGGGGTGCCTTCACTGTAGATATGTGAAAGTCCTTCCACCCTTACTTCAGCCATTGGATTATTTCCTTTGCAGTATCTTCATTCGTTAATGCATTCAGCGGCAGACCAAGCTCATAGAGAACTCTGGTCGTTTCCGGGACCGAAAGACCTTCTCTGTCCATCAGTTCCACATGAGAGAATACCTCTTTCGGTGCACCTTCAATCACCTTCCCGCCGTTGGACATTACAATCAGCCGGTCCGCATTGATGCATTCTTCCATATGGTGGGTTATGAAAATGACCGTCATTCCCTTTTCCCTGCAAAGGCGGGTAATGGTGGCAATTACGTCTTTTCTTCCCTTGGGATCCAGCATTGCCGTTACTTCATCCAGCACAAGGATTCTCGGCTGCATGGCAATGACACCGGCAATGGCGACTCTCTGCTTCTGGCCGCCGGACAGGAGGTGCGGCGCATGTTCACGGAATTCATACATGCCGACTTCCTGAAGCGCCTCATCGACTCTTCTTCGAATTTCGGCAGATTCCACGCCGAGATTCTCCGGTGCAAAAGCTACGTCATCCTCCACCACATTGGCCACGATCTGGTTGTCCGGGTTCTGGAATACCATTCCCACATTTCTGCGGATTTCAATGGTCTTTTCCTCATCGGAAGTGTCCATTCCCAATACCGTGACTTTCCCTTCGGTAGGGGTTAATATGGCATTCATATGCTTAGCGAGGGTGGACTTCCCGGAGCCGTTGTGACCCAGCACTGCGATGAGTTCTCCTTCTCCGATGCTCAGATCAACGCCGGTAAGAGACTCCATATCGTCTCCCGGGTACGTATAATGAACTTGTTCAAATCGAATTATCTCTGCCATCTGCAAGTGGCTCCACATGGTAAAATCAGCCCGGAGGCCGTCACCGGCAGGCCCAGTTCTCTTGCGTCGCTGCTGCCGCCGTATTTTTTCGTAAAGATGCTTTCCGTAATATAACTCAGAACCGAAGCCGAAAGGCCCGTTGTATATGAGTTGATAATCACAAACAGCGGGGTTTCGCTCAGTACTCCCGCGGTAAGGCTGACAAAATTCCAGAGGTTTTCTTCCAGCTTCCAGACTTCTCCGCCGGGCCCGCGGCCGTAGGACGGCGGGTCCATAATAATGGCATCATACCTTCTGCCTCTGCGGATTTCCCTCTCCACAAATTTGGCGCAGTCATCCACAATCCAGCGAATCGGGGCATCGGTCAGCCCGGAAGCGACGGCATTGTCCTTTCCCCAGGCGACCATTCCTTTAGCAGCATCCACATGGCAGACCGAAGCTCCAGCCTTGGCACAGGCAACAGTCGCTGCACCGGTATATCCGAAAAGATTCAGGACACTGCAGCTTCCTTCCTCGGCAATCCGGGCACTGATTTTTTCTCTGGCCCAGTCCCAGTTGCATGCCTGCTCCGGGAAAAGCCCGGTATGCTTGAAGTTCATAGGCTTCACCTGAAAGGTCAAATCACGATAATTGATCTTCCAGCTTTCCGGGAGTGCCGACTTGTTCCAGCTGCCGCCTCCGGACGTACTCCGGGAGTATCGGCCGCTGCATTCATTCCAGCGTTCGTCCTTCCGCGGCGTGTTCCAGATTGCCTGCGGATCCGGCCGCACCAGAAAATAATCTCCCCAGCGTTCCAGTTTCTCCCCGCCGGAACAGTCGATTAATTCAAAGTCTTTCCATTGATCAGAAATATACATAGCAAAATATTTTATCATTATTATTTGTTTTAATCAACCGACAAATCCCTCGGTGATGCAAAT
>JAZLHH010000028.1:0-4457 GCA_045616745.1 Candidatus Limivicinus sp.
CGGTAGCACGATTTCAGAAGCTGCGGCTCTCCGTGAAGGCCGTCCCGATACACCGGCCCCACCGTATGGATCACGTACTTTGCCGGAAGGTGGTATCCTTTGGTGATCTTCGCCTCCCCGGTACCGCAGCCGTTTAAGGTCCGGCATTCCTCCATAAGCTCCGGTCCCGCGGCACGATGAATGGCGCCATCCACTCCGCCGCCTCCCAGAAGCGACTGGTTGGCAGCGTTCACGATGGCGTCCACGGCCATTTTTGTAATGTCATTTCGAACAAAAATAAGGGGCATATGCTATCCAGGTTCCTTTCTGCTCTTTTATTTCACAAGCGGTTCGAAGTGCCCCTGTTTCCTAAGGAAGACTTCTGCATCCGCACTCAGAAACAGATCTCCACGGGTGCTGCGGTAAAGGAGGCGATCACGGCCTTTGCGGACTTGAAATACCAGATCTCCGTGTTGCCGTCGTCCTCATTATACATGGCGCGAAGCTCCGGGTACGCATCCAGCATGTGCTTTCTGGCCTCTCTGGAGTCCAGCACCGCCATCTCACCGGAAACGCGGATCCATGTGCCGTTTACAAACGCGCAGATCTCCGCTTTGGGATTTGCATGCAGCTGCTTTGAGACCGGCTTCACCTTTCCCGTCTGGATGCAGAGTTTCCCGTCAAACACGTCCACCGTGCCAAAAGGCCGCACCCTGGGCTGATCCCCCTCGCAGGTGGCAAGAAAATACGTTTTTGCTTCTTTCAAAAAATCATAAACTCTTTGCATAATTGCTCCTTTCCCATTTTTATTATGGCAGTAGCGATACCGGAACATAAAATGCCTGTTCATTGATCGGACGGATCCGGTCTGTGCTGTTTATTACCAGTCCCGGCTGTATTTCCAGATGATATTTTTGCAGGACATCAAAATTCTTTGTGGCTTTTTCCGGAGCAATGCCGGCTTTGATCTCGATCGGGAAGATCCTGTTTTCTTTGACATAAACGATATCGATCTCCTTCTGATCAATATCCCTGTAATAAAACAGGAACTCTCTCGGATCCTTCCGATACGCATACGCATTTTTTACCAGCTCGCTTACAACATAAGTTTCGAAGAAAGCGCCGCTCATTGCGCAGTCAGAAAGCATTTCGGCATTTGGCCATTTGCACAGCCAGGCACACAGCCCGGTATCCATAAAATACAGTTTTGGGCTCTTGATAATACGATTCGACAGATTCGCCATGTATGGCTGCAGCAGATAAATGATTCCGGATGTTTCCAGGATCGACAGCCACTTCTTACAGGTCCTCACATCTATTCCGACAGCAGAAGCGATTTCTTCATAATGAACTTCCTGCGCGGTCCTCAAAGCAACAATGGATATGAAATTGCGAAACTGCATTTCGCTGGAAGCATTGATCAGCTTGCGGACGTCTTTTTCTATGTAGGTACTGACGTAGGATCTGAAATAGATGTCCCTTTCTGCAACTCCGGTACAGATATCCGGCATTCCGCCCTGAAAGATCTCACGGAATATTTCAGGGCGCGTTTTCTTCGGATCATCCCCTGCGTCGCGCTGCCTGATGGCTGAAAGTTCCGGTGAAAACTCCCACTCTTTTCTCTGCTCTTTTTCCGATTGGGTAAAAGAGGCCATTTCAATGATTCCGCATCTTCCGGCAAGAGAATCCGAAATTCCCTGCTGAAGTTCAAACCGGTTGGATCCGGTAAGTACGTACATAAGTTCACGCTGTTCCCCGCTTTTTAACCACGAAAGCCGCTGCTCATCTATTCGCTTCTTAATCTCGTCAAGCAGTGAGGGAACCTTTTGGATCTCATCAATGATCACAGGCCAACCCAGAGAGTCCAGAAACAGCTTTGGATTTTCCTCTGCCAGTGTTCTGTCATCCAGATCATCCAAAGTCACTTTTTTAAATCTGTCGCCATATAAATAATCTATCGTTGTGGACTTCCCGATCTGCCTCGGCCCGTACACGACAATACACGGGAATGACTTCCCGGTATCTATAATCGCCTGTTCACATGTTCTGTTTATATACATGCGGCATACCTCATTTATTCTGCATTTTTCTTTCCATTAGGATTTTAACAGATTGTTCCGATGAAAACAACATTGGATTGCTATTTTCATCGAACATTGTCATTACTTCATCAAATTGTGCCCTATTGAAACCCCACGACCAACCGTTTTCCCAGGCCCTTTGCCAAAGCCTGAAGAGTAGCAATGGTAGGGCTGCAGGTACCGTTTTCGATCCTGCTGATGTTGGACTGACGTATGCCGGATTTTTCCGACAGTTCTTTCTGCGTCATGCCGACGGCGGTTCTCGCTTCTATCAGTGCGCACATCACCTCAAACTCCGGGCGGGTCTTTTCATACTCCGCACGAAATTCAGGATCCTTTATAAGTTCTTCTTTCAGTTTCTGTATATCGGTCATGGCACCGCCTTCTCACATAGTCCTTGCTGCACTTCTTTCTTCCCTCCACATAGTATTCCTAAAAAGGAATATTGTCAATGGACGGTTGCTGGCGAACTGTACTGAAAAAGGCTCGAAAGCACCTCGCCGGTTTCAAGAACCGCGATGTGAGCCGGTTTTTTTGACCTCATTTCAGGCCAATGGAAGGGCCGGAGGCCAGCCGGGAGCGCAGGAATCGAGGCCGGAAAAGACCGGCTGAGGCGCCCCGGGCAGAACAGGCTCAAAGCGGGCACAGACTTATTTTTCCTGTTCCAGAAAGTCTCTGATGCCGGCCAGGAGCGCGTCGATGTCTTCTTCCGTGTTGTAGTAATGGATGGAGGTGCGGATGCCGCCCACGCCGGTGGAGCTTCTTAGGGACACATAGATGTTCCGTTCCTGCAGGACGGGGATCAGGCGGCGTTCCCTTTCGATGCTGCCGTTTTTAAAGCCGAAGTTAAAGGCCACGATCCCGCTCCGGTGGGCATCGTCACGGCTGGAGTTGGTCCTGAGGCCGAGACGGTCCAGGCCGTCCATGTAGCGCTTCGCCAGTTCCTTGATGCGCTTCTCGATCTTCTCCGTGCCGATGGACAGCTGCAGCTCGATCGCCTCCGTAAGGCCCAGCGCTCCCAGGTAATTGTCATAGCCGCCGTTTTCAAATTTGGAGGCCTTCTGGATCAGTTCATATTCGTCAAAGGGATCCCGTGCCGGGTCTTCCAGGTAAGTGATGTAGTCCCGGTAGCCGCCCCGCATTTCGATCTTGAAATAGGAATAAAACGCCGGTTCGAACCCGGGGATCAGTTCCTCCTTCACATACAGAAAACCCTTTCCGAAGGGATTGCCGATCCATTTCTTTCCGCCGGCGCAGTAAAAGTCCGCGCCGGTCTCTTTCACATTCACCTGCATGGCGCCGGCTTCCTGCACGCCGTCCACGATGAGATAGCAGTTTTTGTCGGCAAGAAAATCCGCGATCTCCCGGATGTCGGTGCGCCAACCATTGATCTCCTGCACGGCCGCCACCACGATGGCGCGGGTGTGATCATCAAAGTATTTTTTGAAATCTGCCAGGGAAAGCTCCCCGTTTCGTGTTTTTACTTCCCGGATCTCAAAACCGATGGCCTTCTGCCGCGGCACGAAGCAAAGCACCGATGCCTGATATTCCAGATCCGCCACCAGGATGTTGTCTTCTTTGGTAAGAGGAAGAAGTCCCGCAATGATGCCCAGACCGTGGGACGTCCCTTCAATGAGGGCGATCTCGTGGGCGCCGCAGCCGATCAGTTTTGCCGAGGCTTCCCGTGCCGTTTCCAGATAGGTGCGGCATTCTCTGGTCACGTCACTGGCCGATTTTGTACTGTTCCTGTAAAGATCCGTGTATCGGTCTGCCGCCGCCAGCACGGCGGGCTGCACGATGGAGGTGCAGGCATTGTCCAGATATACCTTCCTGTTCATTGCGTCTTCCTACTCATCCTGATTGATGGCGATGGCCGGATCAATGTCACGGATCCTTTCAGCCAGGAGTCATTTTCATGGAATCGATGATGCCGCGCACCTGTCGCTCCGTTTCGTACATGTCCACGGAAGAATCGACGTGGATCAGTTTTCCTTCTCCGGTATAGTAGGGGATCAGTGGCTCCGTCTGGCGGTAATAGGCCTCCATGCGGCTTTTGAACACCTCCGGCCGGTCGTCCTTCCTCTGATACAGGATGTCGCCGGTGGAAAAATGATGCACCCGGTAGTTTGCCTCCAGACGGTCGGAAAGAGAGCCCTTGCCGCAGCCGGGCGCCCCGAGTAAGATGATATGGAGCGTTTTCTGTTTCACTCGTACCTCGCTTTCTTCCTTCTGTTTATCGGGAGGTTTTTCTTTTTCCCATACTCTTACTTCAGCACCAGCCGCGAGGCTTCCAGCGGGAAGGGCTGCAGTATGTCATCTTTCGGCGCGATCAGGCCGTCGCTCATCACCAGGCAGTGGTGAGCGATCAGGGAGAATGCCGGGTTGTGGGTGATCATG
>JAZLHH010000029.1:0-18820 GCA_045616745.1 Candidatus Limivicinus sp.
GGAATTCCGTTTGACGTCATTCACTGCATATCCAACTTTATTATAGTGTTCTTCCTGCTTCCTCCCCTGTATCAGCTGACGCTCAGGCTGAAGAAAAGCTGAAAGCCATAGGAGCTGTCGCAAAATGAATTTTGTGGCAGCTCCAATTTTATCTGCGTAAGAACAAGAAAAAGCACAGTTTTCAAAGGAAAGTTGAAAAATGAGAGGAACAAACCATGAGCACGCCAAAAAACGACCTGCTCTGAAAGGCGAATATCCAGTTTTGTTAAAACTAAGCGGAATCTTTTCTGAACAGCTGCGTTCCGGTACGGTTTTGCTGTATTTTGGAATGCAGCTTGTTTATGTTGTAGGCCATTGCCAGCAGCATGATTTCGGTTGAAACTTTCCTGTTGCCCCGGAGCAGAAACTGCCGGAAGCTGTAGTTCTGCTTGACAGTTGCAAATGCACCCTCGCTCTGTATGGAGCGGTTCATCCTGAGGACTATTCCTTCAGGACTTGTAATGCGTTCAAGTGAGGCGGCTCGCTGGGCGATGAATTTCTTTGAGACCTGCAGCTTGCGATTGCCTTTCGCTCGGGTGCATTTCTTTTTAAAAGGACACCCTTCACAGCTTTCACATTCGTAGTATGTCACCTCACGTTCATAGCCGCTCTTTGTGATCTGCGTTCCGACGTGAGTAACTTTGAGCGTTTTGCCTGCCTGACAGGTATATTCGTCACGATCGGCATCATACGCCATGTTCTCCCGAAGTGCCATGTTGTTCTTGAACTTCTTTGTTTTACTGCGCTCATAGTTCTGAGGCTTTATGTAACATTTGGTAAGCAATACATGGAAGAGCATCTGAATAATACTATCGAACAGACATATCTGATAAATTACAACTCAATAGAGTGAGGAAAACTCATTACCGGATAACCCCCATTCATTCTGAAAGATCAGAAAATACGTTATAATATTCCTGAGTGAGCTTTTTAAACTAAGCTCTTTTCATATTTTCTATTAACTTTCTTTAACAGCAATTGGTGCCCCCTCTAGCTTTAGCCATGGGGTGTTATTTGCATTCCGGTTTCTTGCTAAAACCGATAGATAATGATATAATTCACATATCCAGAACGGAAGGAGGCTTAGTCCCATAGCCAAAATTGCACCCGCCAGGGAGCAGCTCGACAGACTCAGCAGAATCAATACTCTGCTCAGCGATGTCGAATTCCTCAGAGAGGCTGCAGACGGACTTCAGCTGAAACTGACCGGTGAGGTCGATTCGGGAAAGAAGTCGTTTGTGCCGGATGAGGAGTATGATTCCGCCAACCTGAAGAAGATCCGAAAGGCTTTTGCTCAGATGAAAGTCAACCGGGTCCGTGAAATTCAGGAACTTTCAGAAAAGTACGGAATTGTTTTGTCCGAAGAAGAGCAGAAACTCCTGGCATAAAAAACGCTCCCGTGCAGGAGAGAAGACATACACGGAAGCAAAATGTCCATTTATCAGTACAGCGGCGGATGCCCCGCCTCTGCATTCTCGCAAGCTTCGCCTCCTTTCTTGAGAGATTGAGCCTTTCTGATTTTCCCCTGGACAGAAATAACAGGCTCATTTGGCTCAAATCCCTCAAGTCGATTCCTTCGTAAAAAGAAAAAAGAGTAATATTATTATTTATTATTTACGTGTCTTCAAAAATTTGAGCCACTTGAGCCATTTGAGCCTTATTTTTTTGTCAAGAAATGGCTCAGGTCTTATTTTTACTCAAGGTTTGACTACTCCCAAGCCTATAAAAATAGATTTAGTTTTAGATTTAGTTTTATTTTTATTTTGTTGAATTTGTTGAACGCTGTTGAACAGTGTTGAACGTTGTTCCGTTCATGCGGCGTGTGCACGGCCGTTCCCTGTCCGGACTTTTGAAAAGGCTCTCCCTATGTAGGAGAGCCTTTGTTATTCGTTATTCCGCGCGGCGGTTGATATATTCTGCCTTCAGTTTGGAGTATACAATTTTCTGCTCCTTGTACAGACTCGTATAGCCGGAGAGCATGTAGGAAAGGAAGCAGGCTGCCGCAAAATAGAGGATATGCTCAGAACCGAACAGCTCCACGGAGAGGATCACCGAGGTTAAGGGGCAGTTGACGGCTCCGCAGAACGTGGCCGCCAGGCCAATCGCTGCTGCAAAGCCCGCCGGAAGGCCGAGGAGCGGCCCCACAACGCAGCCCAGCGTGGAACCGATAAAGAACGTCGGCACAATTTCTCCGCCTTTGAACCCGCAGGAGAGCGTAATCACTGTGAACAGAATCTTAAACAGAAAGTCCGGGATATCCGCTTCACCCTTCTCAATGGCATCCGCAATCACTTCCACACCGCCGCCGTTATAGCGCTGAGAGCCGATCAGATACGTGAGAAGGATAATCAGCGCAGCGCCGGTGACTGCCCGCAGATAAGGGTTTTTTATCTTTTTTTCTGCCAGATGTCCGGCAGAATGCATGCAGCGGCAGAACAGAATGCTGACGAATGCGCAGATGACCGCAAGTGCGGCAACCTTGAGCAGCATGACACCGCCGTGGGAAAAGGGCGGCAATATGTACCGCTCCGGAACAATCTGAAACAGCTTCATGACCCCGAATGCCGTCATGGCGGCGACCCCGCAGGGGACCAGACCGGAATAGTGAATAATCCCCACAGAACAGACTTCCAGCGCAAAAACAATCGCAGTCACCGGAGTTCCGAACAGTGCGGAAAACACGGCACTCATTCCGGAAAGGATGGCAAGCCGCTCTTCCTTTTCGTCCAGCTTCAGAAGTTTTCCCACGTTGCAGCCGATGCTTCCGCCAATCTGGAGAGCAGCTCCCTCTCTTCCGGCACTTCCGCCGCACAGATGCGTCACCGCCGTCGAAACAAAAATGACGGGCATGAGGAGAATCGGGATGTTCTCGCCTTCCAGAATGGAGTCAATGACATCGTTGGTTCCCAGTCCCTCCACGCGGAGGCCTCTGTAGACGGCAACGATGAAAATACCGGCCGCCGGGAGAAACCAGAGAAAAAACGGTCTGGCCTGACGGATTGCCGTGGCCCAGGTCACGCTCCGGTAAAACAGAGAACCTACCGTTCCGCCAACTGCACCTACGACTGCAGAAATCAGGACCCATTTGATGAAGACCCGGAAATACCTCCAGGCATTGATGCTGTGCTGTCTGATGACTTCCTCTATTTCATTCATAAATACCCTCACAAAATAACCTCTTTTGCCAAGTGACAAAAGAGGTTAAAGTGCCGGTGACCCGGGTCGAACGGGCACGTCTGTTTAGGACGAGGGATTTTAAGTCCCTTGTGTCTACCGATTCCACCACACCGGCATGCCATAACAATATAGCACCTGACCGAAACAGAGTCAAGAAAACTCGTTCCGATAAAGAGATTGACTTCCCTGTTTTGAGATTGCTATAATATTTTTATGATTCGCTTGCTCGGCAAAAAAAAGATTATCATATATTCTCTGATTCTCCTTGCTGTCATTCTGGCCGGCGTCCTCACCGCTGTACTGACGAAGGTTTCCATCCCGCCGCTGGCCCAGCTTCGGATTGCCCTTTACACCAGAAACAAGCCTTATGCCGAGGTTTCTGTTGCCGTAATCACGCCGGAGGGTACGGACATCCGCACCTACGGCCACGACGGCCGGATGCTGGAGCCCTCCGATCGGCAGTATGAAATCGGCGCTGTCACGAAGACGTTCACAGGGGCTCTTGCTGCGAGAGCGGTTATCCGCGGTGAGGTTTCCCTGAGTCAGGATGTTTCCCAGTTTCTTCCGGTATCCCCCGGCGCCTATACGCCTACCCTGAAGGATCTGGTTACCCACACCTCTGCCTACGGCCCGTATATGCCTGAAGGCGGCGGCAAAAACGGAAATCCTTATTCCGGGATCAATGACTTCGACGTGCTGTATGCCATGAACGGATACAAGCTGACATATGAAGCTCCCTATATCTATTCCTATTCCGACTTCGGTACTGCCGCGGTGGGGATTATGCTCGGGGATCTGTACCGTGAAGACTTCTGCACGGTGCTCAATGATTTCGTGCATCTGGATCTGGGGCTTCGAAACACCACCGTCTGTCTGGATACGCCGCTGAAAAACGGATGGAAGTGGCTTCCGAATGACGCATATATTGCCTCTTTCGGTCTGGTTTCCACCATTCAGGACATGGCACAGTATGTAAAGCAGTATCTGAACGGCGGAACGGATTATCTGGATCTTTCCATCATTCCTCTGAAGGAGATCAATGAAGATTCCTCCATCGGTTATTTCTGGGCTGTCTCAAAGTCCGGCCTGGTAGGGCACGGCGGTGAAACGGAGCATTACTCCTCTCAGATCTACATGGATCCGGTCCGGGGTACAGCAGTTATCGTTCTTTCAAACTACGGAACTGACAAGTACGGTTCCGTGCGTGACATTGCAGAGGCGATCATACGGGAAAATGGATAGTTTTGAACAGCTGAAAAGTGAATGCATGGTCTGTACGCGCTGCAATCTCTGCAGTACCCGGCACAACGTGGTAATCGGCACAGGGAATGAACTCTCTCCGCTGATGTTTGTCGGGGAAGGTCCCGGCGAGAACGAGGACCTGCAGGGAGAGCCCTTCGTCGGAAAAGCAGGACAGCTTCTCGATGTGATGCTGGAGCTGATCGGTCTCGACCGGAACCGTGTATATATCTGCAATATTGTGAAGTGCCGTCCTCCGCAGAATCGAGATCCTGCCCAGGAGGAGCGGGATGCCTGCAGGGAGTGGCTGGATCGCCAGATTTCCCTCGTCAACCCCAAAATCATCGTGTGCCTTGGCAGAATTGCTGCCTGCGAGCTGATCGATCCGGATTTCAAAATCACGAAAGAACACGGCCAGTGGACGTATCTGAGCGGCAGGAAGTATCTGGCAACGTTTCATCCCTCGGCTCTACTGCGGGACGAGAGCAAACGGCCCGAAGCCTTTGCCGACTTTCAGAAAATCCGCAGTGAGCTTCGAGCCCTCGGGTATTTATAAAAAACAGCCTGAATTCATCAGGCTGTTTTTATTCGGAATCAGTCGCCCTGCTTCAGCAGGTCTTCTCCGATTTTATACACATTTCCGGCGCCGACCGTCACAATGACGTCTCCCGGTCTGGCAATCATCTTCAGTGTGTTTTCCAGATCTTCAAATGCGGGACAGAACGTGGCGCCCGGAATCTTTTCCGCCAGGTCCATGGAGGAAATTCCGATGGTATTCTGTTCCCTTGCCGCATAGATTTCTGCCAGCAGCAGCACATCCGGCCGCTTCAGCTGTGCCACAAAATCGTCAAACAATGCGGCAGTTCTGGAATACGTATGCGGTTGGAACACAAGAATATTCCGTTCATAATCCAGGGTATCCAGCGTATCCAGCAGGGCCTTCAGTTCTCCGGGATGGTGTGCATAATCGTCATATACGTCTGCACCGTTAAACTTCCCCTTAAACTCAAAGCGTCTCCCCGCGCCGTTGAAACCGGCCAGGCCGTACTTCACGGCATAGGGGCGAATCCCCAGGCAGATGGATGCTGCGGTGGCCGCCAGCGCATTCTTGACATTGTGCCGCCCCGGCACGTGCAGGGTAACATCGGTAAAGAACCGGTCCTTGTAATATATGTCAAACGAAGTGGAAGTTCCGGAATACCGGATATTCTCCGCATAGACATCGGCCTGATCGGTAAGGCCGAAGGTAATCACCTTTCTCTTCAGGCCTTCGATTGCCTTCATGGTATTTTCATCTTCCAGATTGGCAACGATGGTTCCGTCCTCCGGGACTTTGGAGGCAAAGATTCGGAAGGAACGCTTCAGCTCCTCAAGATCCTTAAAGAAATCCAGATGGTCGGCTTCGATATTGAGAATCACCGCAATCGTCGGGTAGAAACTGAGGAAGGAATTATAATATTCACAGGATTCCATGACAATGGTGTTTCCCCGGCCGATTCTGTGCCCCGCATTCAGAAGCGGGAGCGTTCCGCCGATCATAACCGTCGGGTCTTTTTCCGCCGCCATCAGAATGTGCGTGCACATGGAAGTCGTCGTTGTTTTTCCGTGCGTTCCCGAAATACACAGTGCATTGTCATAATCTCTGGAAATGCAGCCCCAGGCCTGCGTTCTTTCGAAAACAGGGATGCCCTTTTCTCTGGCTGCCATGACTTCCGGATTGTCATCGTGAACCGCAGCGGTTCTTACGACAAATTCAACGTCATCCGTGATGTTCTCCGCGCTGTGCCCCGAAAAAACATGAATTCCCAGATTCCGGACATTTTTCACATTTTCACTTTCAGAAGTGTCGGAACCGGATATATTCAGACCCATGTCTACCAGGACTTCCGCCAGAGAGGACATGGACACGCCCCCTATGCCAATCAGATGACCCCTGCGCCCGGGAGACATATAATTTTCAAAGTCTGCCATTGCTCATCCCCGTCAATAATGATAAAATCGGTGCTGTTATTATAAGCGTTTGCGAGGTTTTCTGCAAGTTGGAAATCATCCCCCCGAAACACGTCCGTGAAATACTGAACCGTCTTGCTTCCGCCGGTTACACCGCATGTATCGTCGGAGGCTGCGTCCGTGATGCCATTTTAGGGGTGGTTCCCAACGACTGGGATATTGCCAGTTCCGCCCTTCCCGAAGAAGTTCTGGAGCTGTTCCCCGATTCTCTTACCGTCGGAATGAAGCACGGGACGATCACGGTGAAAACCTCCGGGGATCTGGTGGAAGTTACCACATTTCGGACCGACGGGAATTATACAGACCACCGCCATCCGGATACCGTCAGCTTTGTGAAGGATGTTACCGGCGATCTGAGCCGGAGAGATTTCACCATAAATGCCATCGCGGTTCTGGCCTCCGGGGAGATTGTCGATCCCTTCGGAGGGCAGGAGGACATCCGGAACGGAATCGTTCGCTGTGTAGGAAATCCCAATCTTCGTTTTGAGGAAGATGCTCTTCGCATGTTCCGGGCGTTTCGCTTTTCTTCCCGGCTCGGGTTTTCCATTGAAGCTGCCACCTTCCGTGCCATTCGGGACAATGCGCACCTTGCCTCTTCCCTGGCCGCGGAGCGGATTCGGGATGAGCTGGGAAAGGTCCTGATGACGGGACACCCGGAAGCTGCCGCTGTTATTATTGACTGCTCTCTTCTGGATGCATATCTTTCCGGAAGCTGCGAAAATACCTCTGATTTTCATTTTCTGAATCTCTTACCCGCAGAACCCTGCGTTCGCTGGGCGGGTTTGTGCCATATTCTGGATTCTTCGGGCTGCGTGCCCTCTGTTCCGGACTTTTTGCGAAGCCTTCGGACGGATAACCGCACAATGCGGTGTGCTTCCGAGGCCTGTATTCTTCTGGCAGGGCCTCCGATTGCCGATGCTCCCGGCTGGAAGCGTGCACTGGCCCGTTCTGATGAAAAATCTGTCCGCTGTGCCGCCGAATACTGGGATGCTGCCTGCGGCGGCGGCTTCAGTGACGGACTGTCTGCCGTAATTGCTTCCGGTGACTGCTGCCGGATTTCTCAGCTCGCCGTCTCCGGATCGGATCTCCGGAATCTCGGATACGCCGGAAAGGATATCGGCATCTGTCTGAACCGTCTTCTGGATGCCGTAATTGACCGTCCGGAACTCAATCGCAGAGATATACTTCTTGAAATTGCAAAGAAGGCAAACAATTATGCTGAAGTTTAAGCCGATCAGTCTGAAAGACAAACAATGGGTGGATAATATCGTATTCTCGGCCGGAAGCCGTTCTGCAGATTTCAACTTCGGGAATCTGTACATGTGGGACGGCCGCTACAAGCAGCTGATTTGCCGCTGCGGCAGCCGCATGATTACGAAGCTTCGGTATGAGGGAATGCCCGCTTTTGCTTTTCCCGTCGGTACCGGAGATTTGTCCGAGCCCATTCGCGCTCTGAAGGAATTTGCAGAAAGCCGGGGATATCCTCTGGTAATTTACGGAATTGAAGAAGCAAACAAAGCTCTTCTGGAACAGCTGTTTCCCGGTCGCTTTCGTTTTACCCTTCAGGAAAGCACGTTTGATTATCTGTATCTTGCGGAAAAGCTTTCCAGCTATGCCGGTAAATCTCTGCACGGGAAAAAGAATCACTGCAACTTCTTTGAATCCTCATTTCCCGGCTGGCAGTTTCTCCCGATTGACAGAAGCGGAATCCCCCAGTGCATGGATATGCTCAGTATATGGCAGGAAGTCAACGCTGCACGGCTGGACGAAGGTATCCGCTATGAGCACGACGCCATTACCAGAGCCTTTGCCGCTTATGAATCTTTAGGTCTGGACGGCGGGATGCTGATACACGATGGAAAGATTCTGGGTTTTTCCATTGGGGAGCTGTGTTCTCCAGACTGTTTTGATGTGCATTTTGAAAAAGCGGATGTAAATATCCGCGGTGCCTATCCTATGGTCTGCCGGGAAATGACCCGGATGGTATGCGCAAAGTACCCGGAGGTGAAATACATCAACAGGGAAGACGATCTGGGTCTGGAAGCCCTGCGGACATCCAAGCTCAGCTACAAACCGGAATATCTTTTGCAGAAGTACACTGCCAGGTGGACAGATGATTGAAATCCGAGAGTATACCCCGGCTGATCTGCCTGCTCTGACGCGGCTGTGGGCAGAAGCTTTTGAAGTATCCGAACCGTTTGTGCAGGAATTTTACCGTCTTCTCCCGGAGGCCGGATTCGGTCTGGTCCTCGAAGAAGACGGCTGCGTTGCTGCCATGACCTCCGTCATTGACAGTCTGTATCTGGAATACGGAAACGGAAAAGCGCCGGAGCGCTGTGCGTATCTTTACGGAATTGCAGCAGCGGAAGCCTGCCGCGGAAAGGGATACGGTCAGAGAATAACCGCCGAGGCGCGGAGCAGATCTCTTGCGCGCAATGCCGCCGTTGTGACTCTGATGCCGGCATCTGAAAGTCTGTTTTCCTTTTACGCCGCTCATACCGGGTTCCGGCCCGCTCTTTCCCGGGAACGCCGGGAGGTACCTGCAAAGGCAGCCGTCCCTATGCGGGAAATAGAGCCGGAGGCATACGCTGCCCGGCGGGAAGATCTTCTTTCCGGAACGGATCACCTGCGGATTTCCGTTCCTGCCACGCGAATTCTGCATATGCTCTGCCGGCAGTACGGCGGCGGCCTCTATTCTTCTGATGAAGGAATCTGTGCCTGTCTGAAGGACAACGGAACCTGTATTGTGCAGGATATGATCTCTCCCCGTCCGGATTCGCTCGCCGCCGCAGCAGCTGCTCTTTCCTCATGCGACAGCGCCGTATATTATGTGCCGGGCCGGGGCGGCGATCCGTTTCTCTCTTCCGATGTTCCGATTCCTTCCGAGAGCTTCATCTGGGGATTTACGCTGGAATAAAATCATTTAATATTTATGTAACATTTACAGTCTTATTTACATAATATTTTTCATTTAATATAAATCACGCAAGCAGAGGTTTAATCTTTTTCATTTTGTCCTCAAACATATATCGTGGAAAGGAACGGGTTTCCCGTTCCTTTTTGCTTTTCCTTTGCAGTTTGCTGTGGTATAATTCCCTCGTTATGAAAGTATTGTTTGCTGTAATCGTCGGAAAATTTCTCCGATTTCTCTGCCGGGTTCTCCGCAGAGGCGGTACGGGTCTGCCCGGCCGAATTGCTTTGAAAATCTGTCCGAATCTGCTCCGGATTCTTTCCCGCGGCGTGCAGTGTGTGGTCGTCTCGGGAACCAACGGGAAGACGACCGGCGTCCGTATGATTGAAGAAGGATTTCGCCGGGCCGGCCTCAGTTATTTTGCGAATCTTACGGGAGCAAATCTGATTGAAGGCATTACGACGGAATTCATTATGAACTCCACTCTTTCCGGAAAATGCCGCAAGGAATATGCGGTATTGGAAACGGATGAATTTGCCTCGCGGGAAGTCTGCCGGATGATTCAGCCCAGGGTTATTTTTGTTACCAATCTCTTCGTTGATCAGGTGGAGCGGTTCGGCGGTGTTCAGGGCACCAGGGAAGGGCTTCATACGGCAATTCTCAATGCTCCGGAAGCCGTGCTTGTTCTCAATGCGGATGACAGCGTATCCGCTTCTCTGGCCAACGGCGTTCCCAACCGGACCGTGCGCTGCGGTTTCAGCCAGTCTGCTGCGAAGCAGATCGGATACTCCGGTTCCTCCGATGTCCCGACCTGCATTCACTGCGGCGGAATCATGGAATATGATTATATGACCTACAGCCATCTGGGGGCTTTCCGCTGCCCTTCCTGCGGGTATTGCCGCACTCTCCCGGATTATGAGGTCAGCGAAATTCAGTCGCAGACCCTGGACCGGAGTGAAGTCATTGTCCGGGCAAAAGGGAATTCTGTCCCGCTGGCTGTGAATCTTCCTGCCGTATATAATATCTACAACGCCGTCGGCGCTCTGGCAGTCATGGAAGAAATGGGAATTTCCGAAGAAACTGCTGTCAATGCCCTCGCTTCGTTTTCCTGCGGATTCGGAAGAATGGAGTTCTTCCCGCAGCTCGGTCAGAAGGGTGCCCGCATGGTTCTTGTCAAAAACGGCGCCGGCTGTGATCAGGTGCTGGAATATCTGAAAAAATATGACGAGGAATTCGTCCTTTCCATCTATCTGAATAACAATGTATCCGACGGTGTAGACGTCACATGGCTGGAGTCGGCGAACTTTGAAAGCATCAATGACTGCCGCTGCAGTAAAGTCTATGTTTCCGGAATGCAGATGGAGAAAATGGCCGACCGCCTGCTGCGTGCCGGAGTGCCTGCGGAAAAAATTATTCAGGAACCGGATTGTCCGGCTCTGATTTCCGCACTGAATTCATCCTCGCAGCCGGTCTTCATTCTTCCTACCTATACGGGAATGATGGCGACCCGGTCGGAAATCATCCGTCAGCGCGGTGGAAAACAATATTGGGAATAAATGAGGTATCGCTTATGATCAGATTTTATAACGGGAAGATTCTTCTGTTCCGTCCGGAACCGGAAATCCTCGTCGGTGAATGCCGGGTAGACGGTAACCGAATCTGCTATGTCGGTCCCGAGCAGAACGACGACGCTGTATTTGAGCGCGAAGTCGATCTGAAAGGCGACCTTCTCATGCCCGGTTTCAAAAATGCGCATACGCATACGGCCATGACGTTTCTCCGTTCCATGGCAGATGACAAGCCCTTAAGCAACTGGCTGTATGAGGATGTTTTCCCCAGAGAAGCCAAGTTGACGCCGGACGCCATTTATTACCTGACCAAGCTGGGAATTATGGAGTACCTGACAAGCGGCATCACTTCCGCATTTGATATGTACTTCTATAACGATGCTTATACCACTGCCTGCCTGGAGTCCGGGTTCCGCTCCGTGTTGTGCTCCCCTATGAATAATTATGACCGGGATATTACCAACATTGAAAGAGAGTTCAATAAATTCAGTTCATACGGCGATCTGATTTCCTACTGCCTCGGAATTCATGCAGAATACACCACGAGCATGGAACGCATGCAGTACATGGTCTCTCTTGCCGAGAAATACAAAGCCCCCTGTTTCACTCACCTCTGTGAAACAAAATCGGAAACCGACGGATGTCTGGAACGCTACGGCATGACGCCTCCCCAGCTTCTGGACAGTCTGGGTTTCTTCAAATACGGCGGCGGCGGTTTCCACTGCTGCTATTTCACAGACGAAGATATTGAACTGTTTGCCCGCAAGGGGCTGTACGCCGTCACCTGCCCGGCTTCCAATCTGAAGCTGGCCAGCGGAATAGCCCGCATCGAGTCGATGCGTCATGCAGGTGTCAGAATTGCCATTGGCACTGACGGTTCTGCTTCCAACAATGCTCTGGATTTCTTCCGCGAAATGTATCTGGTAACCGCGCTGCAGAAATATGTCAATAATGATGCTTCCGTCTGCCCTGCAGAAGAAATCCTCAAAATGGCCTGCGTCAACGGCGCTGAGGCTATGGGACTTTCGGACTGTGACGGCATCGCCGAAGGGAAAAAAGCCGACCTGATTGTCATGAATCTTCGCCGGCCGAATATGCAGCCGGAGAACAACATTATCAAAAACATTGTCTACTCCGGAAGCAAGGAAAACGTGCGGCTCACGATGATTAACGGCAAAATTCTCTATGAGAACGGGGAATTCTTCATCGGCGAAGATCCTGATCTCATTTATTCCAGGTCTCAGGAGTTTGTCAATTCACTTTGAAACGAATCGATCTACATATTCATACCACGGCATCCGACGGAACGATGACGCCTTCGGAGGTCGTTTCGGAAGCGCTGAATCTTCATCTGTCCGCTATTGCCATTACCGATCATGATACCGTCAGCGGGATCCCCGAGGCGATGGCAGCAGCCGGGAACAGTCTCGAAATAATTCCGGGCATTGAGTTCAACACGAAATACCACGGCCCGGTTCATATTCTCGGATACTTTATCAATCCGCAGAATAATGCTCTTCTTTCCCTGCTGGATAACATCGTGCGGGATCGGGACGTCCGGAACGAGCAGATTATCGCTGCCATGCAGAAGGACGGAATTGACGTCCACTATGCTGCGATGAAGGCGCGCTTCGGTGAAGTCATCGGAAGACCTCATCTGGCAACGATTCTGGTGGAAAACGGAATTGCAAATGACGTCAGGGATGCTTTTTCCAACTATATAGGCAAAGGAATGAAATACTGGTTTCCCCGCACCACCGTTCCGATGGAGGATTGTATCCGCACCATTCGGGATGCCGGAGGAATTCCGGTTCTGGCGCATCCTTTTGAATATGATTATTCGGAAAAAAGCCTCTGTGAATTGATTGAACTGTGTATCGGTTTCGGTCTGGAAGGCATTGAATGCCGCCATTCCAGCCATACCCCCGGTCAGATGATGTATCTGGAGCAGCTTGCTGCGGAATACGGACTGGTGAAAACCGGAGGAAGCGATTTTCACGGTTCTGTGAAAAAGAATATTCAGCTTGGCACCGGCTCCGGCTTGGTTTCCGTTCCCGAATCCTGGCTGGAACCGCTGAAGTCTGCAAAAAAAATCAGGGAAGTCAGTTGACTTCCCTGATTTTTACGTCCGTCTTTCCGTTGTCGATCACGATGACCGCATAGCTGGCGGCCGGATCATTTTTAATTGTTCCCGGGTTGATTACCTCCATCCCTGCCACGCCGTCATAGAGGGATTTGTGCGTATGCCCGAACATGACGATATCTGCCTCTGCCTTCCGGGCTTCCGATTCCAGCTCCGGTGACAGTTCGTACCGCTTTACTCTGTGCTCATTCCCGTGCACGCAGAAGATTCTTTTCCCTCCGACGGTAAACACCGCTTCCGACGGTGTGGATGACCAGCCGTCGCAGTTTCCGCGAACATTCATGACGGGAAGGTTGGGATAGAGAATTTCCAGGATTTCCAGGTCTTTTTCACCGTCTCCCAAATGGATACAGCAGTTCGGCTGCTCTCTGTCAATGGCTTCCAGCATATTCCCCGCGTATCCGTGAGAATCGGAAAATACAATAATCTTTGTCACGAAACTTCAATATCCTTATACGTGTATGTTATTTCGTAATCCGTCTGGAAATACCCCTGATTGAACCGGACCTTGTACAGATCCCCGGCTTCGTTATATTCGAAGTAGAACCCGGCAGACTCATGTTCCGACGGGAGCGCATTCACGTTGGTATATACAATACTGATGATGTTCCCTTTTTCGTCATAATGAAAAACACTGTCTCTGTTGCACGGCATTGAAATAATCGTTTCCCGGTAACGGAGGTTTTTCTGCCATCCGTTCTCATGATAATCGAATTTGATGGCGACGGTTCTGTCGCCCTCTTCCCGGTCCACCCGAATCAGCACTCCGGATTCGTCATAATTGTAGGTGTCAGTTACCGTTTTATCCCCGTTGCGATAGACCTGATGCTGAAGAACCCCTTTGTCGTCGTAATCGTAATCAATGGTAAATCTCACTTTACCTTCATCGTTTTTTCTGGTTATTCTTCGGATACTGTCATCGTCATTGTATTCATAGCAGTCAATGCCCCGGATAATCGTTGCATAAACCAGATCCGGGAAACAGTATTTTTCCCACTGGGAATAGACTGCGGCATCTGCCTCAATCAGTCTTCCCTGTTCGTCATATTTCAGTTCATAGAAATCATCGGCATCCACAACTGCTTCACTTTCCGAAGAAGTCCTGATTTCGACGGTAGATATGACGTGCTTTGTTTCCTTCCTGGCGGATGCCGCCGAAGTATTCCCGGCGAGCAGCAGGGAGGAAAGCAGGGCAACCAGCTTCATATTCATGGCAGAACATACTCCTCTCCGGTGTAAAACTCATAATAGTATTTCGCAAATGCATACCTGACAGCGATTCCCAGAGGATTCGGATTGCTTTTTTCATACTCGCTGGCAATCCGGTTCACAATTACCCCCAGGCTGGGCTCTGCTTTCAGTTCCTGAAAAACCTCACTGTAATTGGTTTCCGCTTCCCAAATCAGAAAATCGCATTGCAGAGAAACGTCATCCAGACGGCGGTCCGTATCAATTGCCATATCATAAAGCCATTCCTTGCGGCCAAGTGCCGTCCACTGAATCAGACCGTATCCGTAATGTCCGGGGAACAGCCCTGAATAGGCAAAAGCATATCGGGATTCCCGGGTGGGAAAGGCCTGGTCGTCATAAAAGTGCATCTCCTTGGAAAAGGCCTCGGACTTTTCTCCGTCGTCGGTATCATCGCCTTCCCAGCGCCCGGGCGTCATGACGCTCTCCTTATGCATATTCCCCATGATACCGCATACCAGAAGTTCATTGTCATCAAAGGCGGCCATCAGCCGCTCATGCACCTCGTCGGCAACTGCTCCCGGCTCCTCGGGATATTCAATCAGCAGGTTTCCTGCCATCTGTTCCAGCGTTTCTGCAACAGCAAAGGAAGAAAGAGACAGCAGCAATATGACAATCAGTGTCCATGTAACAAATCTTTTCATGGCCCGTATTATAAACTATCCGCAAATTGCTTGCAAGTCCGGTAATTATCAGTGGAAAGCTTACGATAAATATAGTATAATAGTTATTCAAAATGAAAGATACTGACAAGAATAAAATTAAACAGTCTGCGGCAGCTCTGACTGCCGGAGCGGCCATGCTGTTTGGCGGTCTGTTCACCTCTCCTGCCGACCTTCCGGAATCTCCTATGGATAAGCTGAAAGCACCTCCGGCCATCGAACTGGTGCTTCCGGATCTTCCGGAAGAAGAGGACGAGGAAGCTCCTGCCGCTCTGCCGGAAGAGGAAAAGAAAAAGAAGCGTGCATTCTCTTCCTGGTTTGAAAAGCGGACTCTGTTCCAGCGGATTCTGATTGCCGTTGTCTTTGCCGCTCTCTGCTGGGCTGTTCTCGGTTTTTTCTATCTCCGGATCGCGGCGGCACTTCCCGCTCTCGTAAACGTCATTCTGAAAACCGGGCTGATTGTTTTTCTTTCCCTGCTTACTTACGCCGCAGTGGCCAAGGCAATTCTTCCGCATACGCCCCTGAAGAAAATCCTGAACTGGAAGCCGGTTCTCGCCGTTGTCATTGCTGCCTGTCTTCTTTCCTTTGCAGCCAAATTTATAATCTCATCACTGTTTGTTCACAGTTAATTCACTTCATTGCCGTATAATCACCGCATATTTGATTCCCGGAGGATTTACTCTTGAAAAAAATTATTTCTTTAATTCTATCGATCGTCACCGTATTTTCTCTTGCCGCCTGCGGAAAGACGGAAAGCAAACCTGCATCGCCGTCTGCTGCCTCCTCCGGAAAGGTGGAAGCTACGCCGGTTCCGGAGAAAGTATGGATTTCCGAATACAATTCTCTGAAAGAAGACAGCGAAGCCTATCTTTCTCCGTCTGCCTATGCCTCTGACGGTTTTTACGCTTCCGCTTCGGAAAAGGCCGGAACCCGAGAAGCCTACCGCGGGGAATCCATTTCCTATGAGGGTCAGCTGGATGTCTTTGAAAGCAAGCTGTATTTTGTCGGCTTTGACGGAAGCGTCAAGCCTCTAAGTGCCTTTGTTCCCACCCCTGTGCCGGAATTTCCGGAAGGGGAAGACATCTATCCCGACTGGTCCGGAAGCTATGTAACCGGGATGAGCCTGAACCGGGACGGAACGCTCTCTGTTATCGAAACGGTTTACCAGAGCTGGTGGGATCAGCCGATTGACTATTCGATCAGTGACTTTGAAGAACATATGTTCAACAACAACCGCTACATACTCCGCACGCTCAACCCCGACGGCAGCGAAATTTCTTCCTTTGAATTCAAGCTGAACGATGATGAGTGGGCCGGAAGTGTTGTATTTGACGAAAACGGAAACCTTCTTGTCACGGGAAGTAACGGTCTCCGGGCCCTGGATGCGGAAGGCAACGAAGCCTATTCCGTCAGTGTGGACGGCTATGTTGACAGTCTTATGGTCATGAATGACGGAAGAGTTGCCGCATTTATCAGCGGCAGCAGCGGTGAGCAGCTCTCCTATCTCAGCGGCGGGAGGCTTTCCGATCCGATCAGCCTTCCCAATAATGTGTGGTCTTATTACTGCTATCCCGGTGATGAAAACTGGCCGATGTACTATACCAACGGTCAGTATTTCTGTGGCTTCAATCCGGACACCGGAGATAATGAAAAGCTTTTCAACTGGCTGGACTGTGACGTCAATCCGGATTCCATCGGTTCTCTCGGAATCAGAAACGGCTGTCTCTATATTCCTATGTCCGAATATGATTCCAAGTCGGAAGCATATGACAGCAGCCTGATTGTCGTGAAAGAAGTGCCCTATGAGAATGCTCCGCACAAGGAGGAAATCACCCTGGCAACGCTGGGACTGGAATGGAATGTGCAGGATGCCGTCATAAAGTTCAACCGCAGAAATGACAGCAGCCGCATCAAAGTTCTGGATTATTCTCAGTACAATACCGAAGAAGATTATTCTGCCGGTCTCACCAAGCTGACCACAGAAATTCTGGCGGGCAATCTGCCGGATATTCTGGATCTCCGGAATCTTCCCAAAAATCAGCTGGCCAGCAAAGGGCTTCTGGAGGATCTTCTCCCCTGGATTGACGCTGATCCCGAAATTGACCGGAGCGACTTCTTTGAGAATGTTCTGGATGCCGCTATGAACGGCGGAAAGCTTTACACCACGGTTTCCACCTTCTACGTCAACTCCGTAATCGGCGCAGCTTCCGTTGTCGGTGATGAAATCGGCTGGACCTATGACGAATTTGAGGAAGCCCTTTCCAACATGCCGGAAGGCTGCACGCCTTTTGATGAACACACCACAAGAGATACTATCCTGCAGAACTGTCTGGCACTGGATATGAATGAATACGTTGACTGGGACAGCGGCCGGGTCGATTTCGACAATGATAATTTCTGTTCTCTCCTGAAGTTTGCTGCACAGTTCCCTGAAGATCTGGACTGGGACAATATTGACTACAGCGATTCCTCCAGCAGAATTACCCAGGGACTGCAGATGCTGCAGACAACTTCTGTCATGAGCTTTGACAATCTGCTTTACGACTTTTATACCTTCGGCGGAGATGCGACCTACGTCGGTTATCCCACCAACAGCGGCAGCGGCAATATGCTCTATATCGACAACGGCTTTGCTGTTTCTGCCGGAAGTGCCAATAAAGAGGCAGCCTGGTCCTTCCTCCGCAGTTTCTTTCTGAAGGATTACATGGAAAATGTCTGGGCTCTGCCGCTTTCCAAGTCTCTCTATATGGAGAAACGCAAGGAAGCCACTACGATGGAATACAAGAAGGACGCTGACGGAAACTATCTCCTGGATGAGAGCGGGGAAAAGATTCCTGTCGAGAAGTACGGCTTTTCCACAAACGGAACGGATGTCCAGTACTTCTATGCCCTCACCGAAGAACAGGCGCAGAAGATTGATGAGCTGGTCATGGGAACAACCAAGATTTATAACTTCCATGACAGCATCTTTGATATCGTAAAGGAAGAAGCGCAGGCGTTCTTCTCCGGTCAGAAGTCCGTAGAGGAAGTTGCCCGCCTGATTCAGAGCAAAGCCAATATTTATGTAAATGAACAGCGATAAAAATGCGAAAAAAGAGTATATAAGGCGTGACCGTCTCAACAGTCTCGCCTTTCTCTCCCCGAGCCTGCTCGGGGTTTTCGTGTTTTTCATTGTCCCGTTTTTTGTTGTTGTTTATTATTCTGTGATTGACGGTGTCGGTTCCAGAAACTTTGTAGGTCTGACGAATTTCAAGAATCTGTTTCAGAATTCTGCGTTTCTGCTCGCCTGCAAAAATACTTTGCACTTCTCGCTGCTTGCCGTGCCCCTCGCCGTTATTCTGGCGATTGCCCTGGCAGTGCTTCTGGAGGCCAGGATTCCGGGAAAGAGCTATTTCCGCTCCTTCTTTCTCAGCCCGATGATGGTCCCGGTGGCTTCGGTTGTGCTGATCTGGCAGGTTCTGTTCAACTATAACGGCAGCGTCAACTTTCTGATGAATCTGAAAATTGACTGGCTGCAGAGCAATCATGCACAGACGGTGGTAATTATTCTGTTCCTGTGGAAGAATCTGGGCTACAACATGATTCTCTTCATGGCAGGGCTGAGCAACATCCCCAAAGAACTGCTGGAAGTGGCAGACGTGGAAGGCGCCAGCGCATTCTACAAGTTTTTCCATATCAAGCTGCGCTTCCTCTCGCCTACGGTCCTTTTCGTGACAATTCTGTCTCTGATCAATTCCTTCAAGGTCTTCCGGGAAGTATATCTGCTTGCCGGAGATTATCCCTACGAAACGCTCTATATGCTCCAGCACTTCATGAACAACAC
>JAZLHH010000030.1:0-20363 GCA_045616745.1 Candidatus Limivicinus sp.
GGCAGAAGCTTTCCGGTTTATTTGTCATCCACGATGTTCCGGACCCAGTTGTGGCTGTGAACCAGGAAATACCCGGCAATATCCTTGAAGATATCGATGAAGTAGGAGATGGCATAAATCCACACCACCGTCATTGCGGAATAACGGACCAGAATCCAGGTAACCGGAATGACCAGAATCCAAAGATAAAGGCTGTCATAGAGGAGCGTGATAATCACCTTCCCGCCGGAGCGCATGGTGAAGTAACAGCCGTGGATAAAGGCATTGGACGGCATCATCAGCGCATTGACAAGAATGAACCGGGAGGCTAAATGCCGTACCATATCCGTTGTATTGTAAATCCGGGGGATCAGCGGTGCCAGCACGATCATGACCAGCCCCACCATCGTGGAGAAGAAGACGGAGAAGGCAATCAGCTTTCTGTCCTCCTCTATTGCCTTTTCAAATTCTCCCGCACCCAGCAGCTGGCCGATGATGATGGTAATGGTCGTCCCGGAAGCGAAGAATGCGCAGAAGAAGAGATTGGATATGGTGTTGCAGATATTCTCTGCAGAGACGACCTCCACGCCCTTCAGGCTCAGAATCTGAATCGTGGTGGTCATGCCCACGGACCAGAGAAGCTCATTGCACAGCAGGGGCGCCCCCTTCCGGACGATATCCTTTGCCAGAGCGGCAGGGACATGCATCGTCTTCCAGACCCCGGGGAAATGGCTGCCCAGAAGCACGATGGTGACTTCCACAATGCGGGCCAGAACCGTGGCAATGGCAGCGCCCTCCACGCCCAGAGCCGGTGCCCCCAGCTTGCCGTAGATGAGGATATAGTTGAACGTAAGGTTGACCAGAACCGCAATGATTCCCGCCCGCATAGGCAGGGCCGTGTTTCCGGTCTCCCGGAGGGTGCTGGCATAGACATTGAGAACGGCAAAGAGAGGCAGCTGGAAGATGATGATCCGCAGATACTTCTGGCCATACATCAGCGTGGCCGCAAGGTCGATATCATCTTCTCCTTCATGGATGAAGAGGGACATGAGCTCCGTACCGAAGGCGACAAAGAGCGTGACGGCAATGGCCGTAATCGCCAGAACGATCCAGGCCTTGGCCCGCATGGTATTTCTGACGCCTTCCTCATCGCCCTTGCCGAAATACTGGGCGGTGAAGATGCCTGCGCCGGAGAGACCTCCGAAAATGGCCAGATTGAACACGAAGTTCAGCTGGTTCACGATAGCCACGCCGCTCATAGGCTCCGTTCCCACCACGCCGATCATGATGTTGTCCAGCAGGGAAACAAAGTTGGTAATGACATTCTGCAGGAGAACGGGGAGCATTACGGAAAACAGCTTCCGGTAAAATGCCCGGTCTCCGATGTATTTCTTTCTCAGTGACATAGAGGTTCCTTAAATTCCGATTCTGTAATTTGCCGCGGAATCAGGGATTCCGCAATTGGGCCAGCTTGGCATTCAGCTTCCGGTAAACATGCTCCTGAAACCAGGGTTCCGTGGACGCATTTACGGCGTCTTCCAGCGAGAACCAGGCCACACCGCTGTTTTCGCCTTCACAGGCGGCAAGCTCTGCCGTTTCATCCGCAATCACCAGATAAGTGATATTCAGATGGATATGGGACGGCACATACACTCCTCTTTTCACGTGCCCGTCCACTGTGAGGGACTCCAGAGAGAAAATCTCTTCGCTGTACAGCCGGAGATTTTCAATGCCGCTCTCTTCCCGGACCTCCTTCAGCGCTACGGCAGGCAGATCTTCGTTTCCGTCCGCATGTCCGCCAAGCCAGGACCAGGAATTGTAGATGTTGTGGTAGCACATGACCGCCTTCGTGAGCGATTCATTCACCGTCCAGGCGGAGGCCGTCATGTGGGCAATGCCGCAGCTTCTGTCATAGAGCTTGTCGCATTGCGCCAGCATGGAGAGAATCAGGGATTTGTCCTTCTCCTCCTGCTCATTATATGGGATGTACTCCCGAATCTGCTTTGTCAGCGTTTCTCTGTTCATAGGGTTATCACACCGTTTTCCTGTATTTCTGCCATCAGAATACCAGCTGGACCAGGATCATGTACAGGGCCGTGCCTCCCAGAATGCTCAGAAACGCATTCCGCTTCCAGAGATGCAGACCGGCAGTCAACGCGCCGGCCAGAAGCGTGGGCAGATACTCTGCCGGGGCGTGAAAGCTGATGTTCCGGACACAGTAGATCACCAGCGTGGTCATAATTGCCAGCGGCAGAACCCGGCCCAGGGCTTCCACCTTCGGAGGCACTTCCCCGCTGCGGAACAGCAGGAAGGGCAGCGCCCGCTCCCCCCAGGTAATGAGCGCACACAGGGCAATAATCAGAATCGACTGCAGCGGAGAAATACTCATTTCGATCCCTCCAGAGGCTTTATCAGAATCAGCGCCGCCACCGTGACAATCAGCGAGGGGAGAATAAAGTTGTCCGCCCCGATCACTGCCAGGCAGAGCAGGGAGGACACAAACGCAATCCCGGCCGGGAGAAGACTCCCCGCATTTTTCATCATATCCAGCAGAATGGTGATGAACAGGGCTGTCAGGGCAAAGTCGATCCCCGTGGTGTCAAAGGGAATCAGGGAGCCCAGAAGTGCCCCCAGCACGCTGACGCTGACCCAGTAGAACACCGTGAAGGCCGCCGTCAGAACATAGGCCCACTTTTCATTCACCTCCGGGGATATGTCATGCGAGCAGTGCAGGGAGAAATTCTCATCCGTCAGGGAATAGATCAGAAAATACTTCCAGCCGCCGAAGCTGCGGAATTTTTCAATAAAGGGCACACCGTAAAAAATGTGCCGGCTGTTGAGGAGCAGTGCCATCACTGCCACGGTAAAGAGGGAAACGCCGCCGGCAAAAAACGTGACCATGAGGAACTGGAGCGAACCGGCCACCACGAACAGGCTGCAGGCTCCCGCCCATGCAAAACCGTATCCCAGATTCTGCATCAGGACCCCATAGGCTATTCCCACCGGGAAATAACCGATGAGAATCGGCAGGCTGTGAGAAAATGCATATTTCACGGTTTTCCCCACGCTGTTCGCCTCCTCTTTCCGTTTTTCCTATTCTATGACAAAAGTCACAGGGTTGCAATCCCGGATTCCGTCAGCCCTCCCGTTTCAGCGTATAGCTGACCCCGCTGTTCACAAACACGGCGGTAAAGGATTCCTTCGTGCCTTCGAACTTCAGAGAAAGGGAATCGTCAATCCTGACTGTGATATGCCGGGACCCGGTTTCGTCGTCGATTACCTGCATGGGGCATTTGATGATCCCATTGGAAAGAACCGGGACGGCGTCCTGCTCCCCGGGCGTCAGCACATAGGTAATGCCGGCCAGGGCTTTGGTGAAGTCACAGCTTTCCACCCGGACCAGAACGGAAAAGTACTGGCCGTCTGCCGGGGGCCTGTCCAGGACATAGGTATAGTTGCCCTTCGGGCTCCAGTTCAGGCTGTCAAACTGCGTGGCCAGCTCTGTTCCGTCTCCGGTGTTGAATTCCGAAAAGTCCACTTCGCTGATGTCCTTCAGGGTATAGTTTTTCACCTGAGGCGGCTGAAAGTCCGGCTGCTTTTTCCCGCAGCCGGACAGCACTGCTGCCAGAACCAGCAGCAGGAGGAAGGCATTATGCTTCCTGTTCATCTGTTTTCTTCTTTCCTTTCCCGGCTCTGCGGAGCTTGCCTTTCCGAACCAGGCTGCGAATCAGCACGACCAGGCCGAAGACGATGGCCGCCGCAACAATCAGCACGGGCAGCGCTTCTGCCAGCCAGAGGACGAAGTCCTTCAGTGCGGAAAATCCGTTCCGGAATGCCTGGCCCAGCTGCTTCAGAAATCCCGGGCGCTGTTCCGGCGTGTATTCCCGGACTTCATTCAGATTCAGATATACCGTGGAGTAGTCCACTCTTCTGTCCCAGCCCCGGAGGCTGGTTTCCAGACTCTCGATTTTGTAGCGGACGTTGGACAGCTCCCCTTCGATTTCAATGATTTCGCTGACGGAATTTGCCAGATCCAGAAGCTCCAGAAGCCGCTCTTCCTGGGCCCTGCAGGCATTGAGCCGGGCCTGCGTATCATAGTACTGGGCACTGACGTTTTCCGTGTAGACATAGCGGTAGGGCACATTCCCCAGATCGGAAAGCCGGTTCATCAGCGTGTCAAAATGCTTTGCCGGAACGCGGACGGTATAGCCGGCACTGCGGAGATTTTCATTTCCCGCAGCGATGCTTCCGTAATTGGAGCTGTTCAGGCTGCTGGATTCCACATAGCCTTCATATTCCGCAATCAGCCTGTTCAGCTTTTCCAGGCTGGCATCAAAATCCGTGGTCTCCACGTTCACGTCCGCGGAATAGATGATCTTCTCCGGATTGGATTCCGGCAGCTCCGCACCGCCCGCCAGCTCAACAGAGGGCTCCGGCATTTCCTCCGCTTCCGCAGCGGATTCATAGACCCCGAAGCCGCCGTTGAATGCTGCGGAATCTGCCATGACGTATGCCGGCGCAGACTGTGATTTATATTGGCTGCTGCCGCAGGCACAGAGCGAGAGGCATAAGAATAATGCAAGCACAAGAGAAAGCGTTCTTTTCATAGGAAAATCCTCCTTTTATGCCTGCATTATATGCAATATTCACTTGAGAGTGGTTAACAGTTTGCGAACAATCAGAGCAGATTGATGATATGCCGCGGGCAGACCTCGGCACAGTGGCCGCAGGCAAGGCACTTGTCTGCATCGATGACCGCCAGGTTGTCCTCCAGGCGGATGGCGTCGGCAGGGCATTCTCTGGCGCACTTTCCGCAGCCGATGCAGCCGAAATCACAGCTCTTCATGACCAGGGCGCCCTTGTCATGCGAGGAACAGGCCACCGCCACATGCTGGCTTTCGGGAACCAGCTTTACAATGCTCTTCGGGCAGACGTCCGCACAGGCGCCGCAGCCGACACACTTGGACCTGTTCACCCGGGCAACACCGTCAACAACATGCATGGCGTCAAACTTGCAGGCAGCTTCACAGTTGCCGAAGCCGATGCAGGCGAAGGTACAGGCCTTGTTGGACTTGCCGCCGAACAGCATCGGCGCGCGGCAGTCTTTGGGACCGGTGTAGTTGAAGCGGGGCACGGTATGTTCCGTACAGCCGGAGCAGGGCACAAAGGCCACCATTTTCTCTGCTGCGCCCGTATTCGTTCCCATGATTTCCGCAACCTTGGCTGCCGTTTCTGCACCGCCGGCCACGCACTTGTTGGTGGGAGCCTTGCCGGCTGCCACTGCGGCGGCATAGCCGTCACACCCGGGGTACCCGCAGCCGCCGCAGTTGGCGCCTGCCAGACAGTTGCGGACGGCTTCCTGCTTCGGGTCCACTTCCACATGGAACACCTTGGAAGCGATGGCCAGGATTGCCCCGAAGAGCGCACCCAGCGCGCCAAGCACAAGAATGGAGAATAAAATTGACTTCATATTTCTATCCTCCTCAGAAAATCTGCATTCCGGAAAAGCCCATGAATGCCAGGGCCAGCAGAGCTGCCGAGACCAGGCAAATGGGGAATCCCTCGAAGCATTCGGGATAATCGGAAAATTCCACCCGCTCTCTCACGGAGGAGAAGAGCACGATGGCCAGCAGGAAACCGATGCCGCCGGTAATGCCGTAGACGACGGATTCCAGGAAGCCGTAACTGTTCTGCACGTTCAGGAGAACAACACCGAGAACCGCACAGTTGGTGGTAATCAGGGGGAGGTAAATTCCCAGCGCACTGTACAGAGAGGGAATGGACTTCTTCAGGAACATTTCCACGAACTGCACCAGAGCCGCAATGACAAGAATGAATGCCAGCGTCTCCAGAAATTCCAGCCCCAGAGGAATCAGAATGAAGTGGTCAACCACCCAGCAGATTGCCGAGGCAAGACCCATAACGAAGATAACCGCGATGCCCATGCCGACAGCCGTGTCCGTTTTGTTGGAGCAGCCCAGGAAGGGGCAGCAGCCCAGGAACTGGGAGAAGATAAAGTTATTGACCAGAATGGCTCCCAGTGAAATGGAGATAATATTTGTCAGCATTGATCTGCCTCCTTATCTGCCTTCTCGGCCTTCTTTGCCGATTTCTTCAATGCGTACTGCATGACAGCAATGAGGCAGCCCAGCGTAAGGAATCCGCCGAAGGGCAGGTTCAGAATCGATGCACCGAAATCGGAATTGAAAATCTGAATGCCTGCACCGGTACCGTCCAGCGTGAAGCGGAAGCCGTTGGTCACATCAATGAGACCGCCGCCGAATCTGCCGCTGCCCAGGAATTCGCGGACGATGCACATGATCACCAGAACGCAGGTGTAGCCCAGACCCTGGAACACGCCGTCAAAGAAGGATGCGCCGACGGGCATCTTCTGGCAGAAGGCTTCGGCCCGGCCGATGATGATGCAGTTGACGACGATCAGAGGAATGAATACGCCCAGAGCCTCACTCAGGGCCGGAATATACGCCTGCAGCAGCAGGTCAACAATGGTAACAAATCCTGCAATTACCACCACGAAAATGGCCAGACGGATCTCGTCCGGAATGATCTTCCGGATGGCGGAGACCACCACGTTGCAGCAAGTCAGGATAATCAGAACGGAAAGCCCCATGCCCAGGCCGTTGAACAGCGTTGTGGTAATGGCCATCGTGGCACACATACCGATCTGCTGAACCAGGACCGGGTTATTGGTAATCAGGCCTTCTTTGAACTGTTTCTTAATGTTCATGACTGCCCTCCTTAACCCAGAGATTCTACGGCTTTAATGGAAAGCGCGCAGGCATTGGTGACGGAACGGGAAGTAATCGTTGCACCGGTGAGAGCGTCAATGTTACCGCCCGCCTTGGTAAGAGCCACGGTGTCGTCCTCACCCACGAACTGGCTGCGGAAATTCACACCCACCTCGCCGGTGCTGGCAGCATTGGCACCCAGGCCGGAAGTCTCGCTGTGGGAGATAATGGAAATTCCCGTGCACCTGTAATCATTGGAAACACCCGTTGCCATGGTAATGGAGCCCTGAGCGCCGGAGAAGGTGCTTTCGACTACGTATCCCGCATCCCCCGCCCTGTAGATTCCGTTGACAGTGGGGAATGCAGCCTTGTCAAAGCTTACCGGCTCAAAGGAGTCCGCATCGATGACGGCGGCGTAAGCCCTGGCCGTCTTCTGCTGTTCGATATTTGCGATTTTCTCTCTGGTCAGCTCATTGACCCCGCCGAGAATGCCGGCGGTAATGGCACAGACCAGGAAAAGGATGAATGTCAGCTTCAGAATTTTATTGTTCATTTCTTCACGCCTCCGTTCGCCCGTGCTCTCAGCTTCTGTGCTTTTTCTTCCAGACGCTCCGCACGGTCCAGATTCCTCACAGCGCTGGGATTCACACCGAACTGTGCTCTGTGGAAGGCCTTGTCAATGGCCCAGGTGCAGAGGTTCATAATCAGAATCGCGTAGGAAACGCCCTCCGGGAAACCGCCGAAGTAACGGATCAGCACCGTCAGCGCGCCGCATCCGAAACCGTACAGAAGCTGGCCGTTCATGGTAACCGGGGAAGTCGCGTAATCCGTTGCCATGAAAATTGCGCCCAGGAAGAGACCGCCGGAGAGGATATTGTAGAGCATCCACTCGCCGTGGCCGTAGCCGGCTTTTCCGAAAATCAGGGTAAGCAGGCCCACTGTACCGATAAACGATACGGGAATCCGCCAGGAAATCACGCCGCGGAGAATCAGGTAAAGGCCACCGATCAGAAGTGCCAGCGCTGAAACTTCACCGATGCATCCGGGAACGGCTCCCAGGAACAGGGATCTGAAGCTGAAATATCCGGGCATGGATCCGCCGGAATACAGGTAATTCAGAGGCGTTGCCATGGTGGCGCCGTCCACTCCTGCCTGTGCCAGCGTACCGGGGACAATCCACCGGCCCATAATCAGGGCATAGGATGCCAGAAGGAAGGCACGGCCGGCCAGGGCCGGGTTCAGGAAGTTCTTGCCGATGCCGCCGTACAGCTGCTTGACCACCACAATGGCGAAGAGGTTGCCCACCAGAGGCACCCACCAGTTCACACCGGCGGGGAGCGTCAGCGCCAGGAGCAGACCGGTAACGCAGGCGGAGAGATCGCCGACGGAGCAGCTCTTCTTCATGAGCTTTCTGTACAGCCACTCATAGAAGACGGCGCTCAGCACGGAGACGGCAATCACCAGCAGCTGATACATGCCGAACTGCCAGACGGCCACCGCTATTGCGGGAACCAGGGCAATGATGACGTCCAGCATCATCCGCTTGGTATCCTTCTGCGTGCGGACCTGAGGCTGATATGCAACATCAAAAATCAGTTTTTCAGTTTTTTCTGCCATATTACTTTGCCTCCTTTGCCGCTTCTTTGGCCTGCTTGGCCTGAAGCATGAGCTTGGCCGTCTTGAATGCGTGGGTCAGCGGCATTCTGGCCGGGCAGTTGAAGGAACAGCTGCCGCACTCAAAGCAATCCTGCACATGGTACTTGACCATGTTTTCATAGTCGCCCTTGCTGTAGTACATATACATGAAGACAGGTTCCAGATTCATCGGGCAGACCGTAATGCACTTGCCGCAGCGGATGCACTGGGGATCTTCCACAGTTCTGTCTTCTTCCTCCGTAAAGAAGAGGACGCCGGCTGTTCCCTTGATCGTGGGGGCTTCCAGGCTGGTGGCGCAAATTCCCATCATCGGGCCGCCGAGGACAATCTTCCGGGGCGTCTTCACGAAACCGCCGCACTGCTCTGCCAGGAATCCGAAGGGAGTGCCGATTCTCGTCAGCGCATTGACCGGCTTTCCCATGGCGGAGCCGGCTACCGTGACGATTCTTTCAATGAGAGGCTTGCCCAGATAGCATGCCTCGTAAATGGCATAGTTGGTACGGGTAGATACCACATTGCAGCCGACCGATGAGGGCAGACCTCCGGGAGGTACTTCTCTGCCGGTTACGGACTTGACCTGCATCTTTTCGCCGCCCTGGGGGTACTTTACCTTTTCGGGAACAATGCGGACACCGTAGTTCTCGGGATGATGAGACTTCAAAAGCTCGATGGCGTCCTTCTTGTTTACTTCAATCCCGTAGAAGGCCTCATCCAGCCCGCTGGCGATGCGGGTCAGCTCAATGCCCTTCAGAAGCTCTTCCGGATAGTTGAGCATGGTCAGATGGTCACCGTTCAGGTAGGGCTCGCATTCTGCGCCGTTGATAATCAGCTTGTCAACCTTGCCGATACCGCCGCGGATTTTGAATGCCGTGGGGAACATGGCGCCGCCGCAGCCCACAATGCCGGCTTCCCGGATTCTGGCAAGAATTGCCTCGGGATCCTTCAGCTGTTCTTCCGTCAGGGGCTCCATAAAGCAGGGGGTATCCTGAAAGTCATTCTCAATCACGATGGAAAGAACCATATCTCCCAGCGGGTGGGGACGGGGCTCCACGGCAATGACCTTGCCGGAAACGGAGGAATGAACCGGAGCGCAGAGCGGTGCTGCATTATCTGCAATTTTCTGACCCATTTTTACGGTATCTCCTACTGCCACCAGAGGCTTCGTTGGAGCGCCGATGTGCTGAATGCACGGGATCACAACCTGCGCGGGCTGATCGATTACGGTAATGCCGGCTTCCGGGCACTTCATGTAATTCGGGTGTACACCGCGCTTGAAAGTATGAGTCATAGTGCTTCACCTCTTTAAAAACTGTTGCCGAAATTTTCGTTCACTTTATATTAACAAAGCAGCTGAAAAAAATCCATAATAGATAAGTTATTCACAATATCGGATAAAAAAATAACAGAGACGGCTTTTCAGCCGTCTCTGCGGTAGATTTTCCGTATTTCCGGGGAGTCTGCGCCGTCCGGTTCCGTCAGAACCAGCAGCGGCTCCGCCTTCAGGCCCGGGGCTCCGCCCCGCTTTCCTTCCACGAGGACCAGAGAAGGGGCAGCAGCTGCACTGTGCGCCACCATTCGGAGACGTTTGGGCTCCAGACCGTAGCGGCTCATCAGCGCAAGCAGTTCCGTCAGCCGTTCCGGCTTGTATACAAAAGCCACGCGGCCGCCCCAGCGGCAGAGGAACTTTGCTGCCGCGCACAGGTCTTCCAGCGTACACATCACTTCCCCCCGGGCATTGGCCCGGTCCCGGTCCGGAGAAAGCGTCCCGGCGCCGGCGGGGAAATAGGGCGGATTGGAAACCACGAGATCGAAGCTTCCTGCATGAAACAGTTCCCGGTACCGGCGAAGATCGCCGGAAACGACGGTACTTCTGTCCTGCAGACGGTTCTGCTCCAGATTCTTCCGGGCAGCTTCCGCTGCCGCCTCGCTGATTTCAATCCCGGTCATGGAGAGACTGCCGCTTCTGCTCAGAAGCAGCAGAGAAAGAATCCCGGTGCCGCAGCCCAGATCGATTCCCGACTTTGCTCCGGTGACATTCACGAAATTCCCCAGAAGCACGGAATCCGTGGACAGGGCAAAGCCGCTGCCGCAGTCCATCTGCGGACCGCCTTCCCACAAATAATCAAAACTCATTTTGTCTGACCCAAGGTAAAAAAAAAGAGCCTCGCGGCTCTTTTTTATTACTCTTCGACTATTGCGTCTGCAGGGCAGTTTTCCTTGCAGGTGCCGCAACCGAGGCACTTGTCCTGGTCGATTTCGTAATGCAGGTCGCCCATGTCGATTGCTTCTGCAGGGCAGTTTGCAGCGCAGGTGCCGCAGCTCAGGCATTCGTCAGTAATTTTAAACATTGAAAAATACCTCCGTATAGCATTTTTTAGGGTAAAGTCATCATAGCACAAGGAATCCAAGGAATCAACAGATAAATGTTAAAAAACGATTAACATAACCCTTGACAACCCGTGAACCGGGGGATAAAATACTGTTGTTTTAGTATGTTTTCTAAACGCCTCCCCTGCGAATTATTTTTTGGAAAGGAGGTGTGTTTACTTCGATATGCAAGTTTTATGGATTATTATCGCAGCTGTCGTTGCAGCTGTTTTGGGTTTTGTTTTCGGATTTCAGGTCAGAAAGCGCTCTGCAGAACGGGAAATCGGTTCTGCCGAGGAAGAAGCCACGCGTATAATCAATGAAGCAATAAAAAGCGCTGAAAGCAAGAAAAAAGAAGCGCTGTTGGAAGCAAAAGAAGAAATACACACAGAACGCGTTGAATATGAACGCGAAGTCAAGGAGCGCCGTTCCGAGCTCTCCCGCCAGGAACACCGTCTCCAGCAGAAAGAGGAGAATCTGGATCGCAAGACGGATTCGTTAGAAAAGAAGACGGAATCCCTCAATCAGAAGATTGCTGCTCTGGAAGCGCAGCAGCAGGAAGTCGCTTCTCTCAAGAAGAGCCAGCTGGATATGCTGGAAAAGATTTCCGGATTTTCTGTGGAGGATGCCAAGAATTACCTGATTGCCAACGTTCGGAATGACGTTACCCACGAAATGGCAATTGCCGTCAAGGAGCTGGAACAGCAGGCCAAGGACACTGCCGAAGAAACTGCCCGCGAAATCATCGCCACGGCCATTCAGCGCTGTGCTGCAGATCACTCCAGCGAAATCACGGTCTCCGTTGTTCCTCTGCCCAACGATGAAATGAAGGGCCGCATTATCGGCCGCGAGGGCAGAAACATCCGCAGCATTGAAACTCTCACCGGCTGCGATCTGATTATTGACGATACCCCCGAAGCCATCACTGTTTCCGGATTTGACCCGGTCCGCAGAGAAGTGGCACGTCTGGCACTGGAGAAGCTGATTGCCGACGGCCGGATTCACCCGGCAAGAATCGAGGAAATGATTTCCAAGGCACAGCGGGAGGTGAATGCCACGATCCGTTCCGAAGGCGAACGCGCCACTCTGGAAACCGGCATTCACGGTCTCAACTCCGAAATCGTCAAATACCTGGGCAGAATGAAATACCGCACATCCTACGGTCAGAATGTGCTGAACCACTCCATTGAAGTTGCTCATATTTCCGGCCTTCTCGCCGGCGAGTTAGGTGTGGACGTGACAACCGCTAAGCGTGCAGGTCTGCTCCACGACATCGGCAAGAGTATCGACCATGAGGCCGAGGGCAGTCACGTTTCCATAGGTGTAGACATTCTCCGCAAGTTCAAAGAGAGCGAAGAAGTCATTCACGCCGTGGAATCTCACCACAATGACGTGGAACCCAGAACGGTCATTGCCTGCATTGTTCAGGCTGCCGATGCCATTTCCGCTTCCCGCCCCGGCGCCCGCAGAGAGAACATCGAAAACTACGTCAAGCGTCTGGAGAAGCTGGAAGAAATCTCCAAGAGCTTCCCCGGAATCGATTCCTCCTATGCCATTCAGGCCGGCCGTGAAATCCGCGTAATGGTCAAGCCGGAAGAGGTAAGTGAAGACCAGATGATCCTTCTGGCAAGAGACATTGCCAAGAAGATTGAAGACGAAATGACTTACCCCGGCCAGATTAAGGTCCACGTGCTGCGGGAAACCAAAGCCATCGATTACGCAAAATAATCTTTGAACCGTTCAGGTGCGCTGCAAGCTGCAGCGCACTTTTTATTCCGTAATGTATGGGGCGCATCTGTTTACAGAATATTTATTGATTTTTTTGTCCTTCCGTTTATAATTTACAGTAGTTTTATATATATTCCGAGGGTGTTATGAAAAAATATCTTTTGATCGTTCTGGTTCTGGTTCTCTGCCTGACAGCCTGCTCCTGCGGTTCCAGAAAAAGAGAATATGCCTCTGCCATTCCGAAGACTGATGAAACAATAGATTTTTCCAATTCTGTGTCTGTGATCAGCACGCCCACGCCGGCGCCTACGGAGGAGCCTGTTTTTACGCCTTCTCCCACGGAGACTCCCGCTCCTTCGGAAGCCCCTGCCGGAACAGTGACCCCTGCGCCGATTCCCACGCCGACGCCTACACCGGGAATTACCATTGTTCCCGCGCCGACGGCGCAGCCGGTAATCAATACCGGTATCGTCAAGAATCCCACCGGTGAGACTGTGGAAGAAGGCGGTACCGCCAAGTTCATCTGTTATACTTCCACTTCCCAGAATGCTTCCTGGATTATCAAGGCTCCCGGCAACATCTACGGTGTTCCCGCAGAAAAGGCGCCGGAGTCCTTCCCCGGGCTTCAGGTTTCCGGCCAGAATACCAGTACGCTCACGCTCAGCAATATTCCGCTTTCCATGAACGGCGCCAAAATTCAGGCGCACTTCGGCGATGACTATTCAGCCAATGCCCTGCTGACCGTCAAGGTGGCCACTGTTCAGGACAGCGTGAAGAAAATGGCCAACAACTGCCTGAGCCAGTATGCCGACTTCGGTACCAAATACGGCTACGGTGTCTCCGGCATTCAGGGCTATACGGTAACCGACGGCCTGGCCGATTTCAACATTTTCTTCATCAAGGACGGCCTGACCGTTGTCGGAGAATTCAATGCCAATTCCGAATACTTCCGTCCGATCTATGCCATTGTTCAGAACAGCGCCGGCGAAATCATTTACCAGACGGCAATTCTTTCCAATGATCCTTCCGGTGAGTTCTGTGCCGTCCTCCAGAATCCCAATCCTATTTCAGGAGGTTGATTGCATGATATTCAGCGAATTGAAACAGCAGGCCCGGGAGATCAACCGAAAGTCCAATCCCAGCGTTTTTCTCGCCGGATTGCTGGTGTTTCTTCTCGGCCTGGTCGTGACCTGGATTACCGGAAAGCTTCTTTACGGCAATTTCTCGGAGGACAATTTCCGGAAAGCCATGGAATACATGCAGGACGGCCGATATGAATATGCCGCCTCCTATCTGGCGCAGTTCTCTCCCAAACCTTCCAGCCAGCTGATTGATACCGTTCTGACCTTCCTCACGGAAGTTGTCGGCGTCGGTTTCTCCATCTTCACCATCAATACCGTAAGGTCCGCTTCTCCCTGTCTGGAGAATCTGCTGGACGGCTTTTCCATGTTCCTGCGGGTATTTTTGCTGCTGCTTCTGGAGGGAATTTTCGTTTTCCTGTGGTCTCTTCTGCTGGTAATTCCCGGGCTCATCGCAGCTTATCGCTACCGTCAGGCCATTTATCTCCTCATTGATCATCCGGAAATGAGCGTTCTTGACTGTCTGAGGAAGAGCAAAGAGCTGATGCGGGGGCACAAGTGGGAACTGTTTTCTCTGGATCTCAGCTTCCTGGGCTGGTGGCTGCTTACTGCCATCTGCGCACCCGTAAGGATTTATCTCCGGCCCTTCACGGAAACCACCAGAGTACTCTATTATCAGCGACTCGCCGGAATCGAAAACACTGTCGAACCGGAAGCTTCATTTTTCTGATTTCCGGATACGGAAATCTGCAGACGAACCCCCGCACATCCTCGGATATGCGGGGGTTCGTATATTCAGCAGTATTCTTTTGCCGGCTGAAGGCAATCAGTAGGCAACGCCCCAGTAAATCATCTGATCCGCCGGTTTGCCGCAGCAGGCACAGACGTCACCCAGATGCTCCTGAGCAAACGGAATGCAGCGGGAACTCATTCCGGCTTCCTCTTTCATGCGCAGTTCGCAAGAAAGATCACCGCACCACATCGTCTTGATGAATCCGCCTTTGCTCTCCTGCAGTTCCCTGGCTTCCTCCACCGAGAAAGCGGCATAGGTATTGGTGTCCAGATTCTTCCTGGCCTTTTCATAAAGCCCTTTCTGCACATCGTCCAGAATCTGGGGAAGTCGCTGCTCCAGTTCTGCCAGAGCAACGGGAACTTTTTCGCCGTTATCTCTTCTGACGCAGACGCAGACGCCGTTTTCCAGATCTTTGGGACCAAGCTCCACACGAAGCGGAACACCCTTCATTTCATACTGCGCACACTTCCAGCCCAGAGAGTTGTCGCTGTCATCAATCTTCGCCCGGAAGCCGGCAGCCTTGATTCTGCCGTAAAGTGCTTCTGCCGCATCGAGAACGCCTTCCTTGTGCTGTGCAACGGGAACCACTACCACCTGGACCGGAGCGATTTTCGGAGGAAGCACCAGGCCGGAATTGTCGCCGTGGGTCATAATGATTCCGCCGATAATTCTGGTGGAAAGACCCCAGCTTGTCTGGAAAGGATACTTCTGCGTATTGTCTTTGTCGGTAAATGTAATGTCGAACTGGCGGGCAAATCCGTCGCCGAAGAAGTGACTGGTACCGGACTGCAGTGCCTTTTTATCGTGCATCATGCACTCGATCGTGTAGGTATTCACGGCACCGGCAAACTTTTCTTTGTCCGTCTTGTTGCCCCGGATGACAGGCATTGCCAGATAATTCTCGCAGAGATCGGCATAGACCTCCAGCTGCGCCAGCGTTTCCTGCCTTGCTTCTTCTTCCGTTGCATGCAGGGTGTGGCCTTCCTGCCACAGGAACTCTCTGCCTCTCAGGAAGGGCCGCGTGGTCTTTTCCCAGCGCATAACGCTGCACCACTGGTTGTATTTCATCGGCAGATCTCTCCAGGAATGCAGGACATGACTCCAGTGATCGCAAAACAGCGTCTCACTGGTGGGGCGGACACAGAGCCTCTCCGGAAGCTCTTCCTGGCCTCCTACCGTAACCCATGCACACTCTGGGGCAAAGCCCTCCACGTGATCCTTTTCCTTCTGCAGGAGGGATTCCGGAATCAGCATCGGCATGGAGACATTCTCATGACCGTCTCTCTTGAACATGCCGTCCAGAATGCTCTGAATGTTTTCCCAGATGGCATAGCCATAGGGGCGCAGCACAAACAGGCCCTTGATGCCGGAATAGTCTACCAGCTCGGCCTTTGTGCAGACGTCCGTAAACCACTGGGCGAAATCCACTTCCATGTCGGTGATCTGCTGTACTTTTTTATCGTTTGCCATAATCAAAAAATCCTTTCCGCCGGAGCCCCTGCTCCCGCGCATTTAGCCTTTGCATTATATTCTCCCGGCGTCTCCTTTGTCAATTATCTTGCAGTTTTCCCTGGCTTACTATATAATATTCTGGATAATACCTGTGAGGTGAATGCTATTAACAAGCAGAAATTTCTGGCTGAGCTGGAACGGCTTTTATCCTTCATGTATGAAGAAGACAAAGCAAACGCTCTTGCCATGTACGAAAAAATGTTTGACGATGTACCGGACGAGGCTGCGCTTTTGCGTTCGCTGGTTTCCCCTACCCGCCAGGCTGTAGTTCTTGCCCGCTCCTATCAGGCGGAGGAACGGCGTTCTGTGCTGGATAACGGCGGTTCAGATTCTTCTGAACCTCCTCAGTTTGTCACAGTGATACAGGAAGTATTTGACGATGCCATGGACTCCCAGCCGGAGGAAGTGAAAAAGGAACCCCCGGTTCTGGATGACCAGATTTCTCTTTTCGGAAGCGATGAAGCAGATGCTTTGCTGATTTCTGTCCTGGCTTCTTCCGTCGAAGCTCCGTCGGAGCCCGCCGTTTCCCTGCCGGAAGACGTTCTTTCGTTTGATGCTGTTTCCGCTGTTGAACTCCCCCGGGAGCTTCCTTCTGAGCCGGCGGAGCCTTCTTCCGATTCTGATGATTCCGATGATTTTGACGTAGAAGCTTTCCTGAAGGACTTCGAACTGAAGGGCAACATATTTGCTGTTCCCTCGGACGAGCCGGAGATTCTCCCGGCAGCGGTTCCTGCGGTGGCGGTTCCTTCAGCAGAGCCGGATCTTCCGATTTCCGCGGCAGAACCCGAACCCGCAGTTTCCGTCATTCCCATTGTTCCCGTCATCAAGCCGGAGCCGGAACCGGAACCGATTCCGGAGCCGGTAATCCCGGAGCCTGCGGTATCGGCAGTAATTCCGGAGCCTGCAGTGCCGGCAGATGTCCCGAAGCAGCCGGACCTCCCCCCGATACAGTATGCCATGGACGGGTATGCCCCCAATGAAAGATCCCACAGTTCTCTGTCCGGCGATGATATCCCCGATGAGCTCTTCGAGACTTCGGAGAAAAAGCCGACGGTAAAGCTGAAAGGCGGTGCGCTGGCACTGTTCCTGCTCATTGCCATTCCTTTGACTGCCCTGGCAGTAATCGTGATTCTTGCACTCGCTGCCGCAGCACTTGCCGTTTCCGCCGGATTCTTCTTCATTGGCGGTTCCTCTGTCATCGCTGCTTTCGGCGGTTTTCAGGTATTTGCCGACGTCCTCATCATGATCGGGGCCGGTGTTATTCTGCTTGCTGTCGGATTACTGTTTCTCTGGCTGTTCATCTGGCTGCTCGGCGGTCTCACTCGGATTCTGGTAGGGGGCATCATTGATCTGGCCGTAAAGCTCTGCAGCAAGAAGGGGGCAGAAGAATGAAAAAAGTTTGGAAAGCCGTTGGCGTTCTTGCCTTGATTATGGTGATTTTGGGCGCGATTCTGATCGGTGTCGGTTTCGTCACAGGCGCAGATACTTCCCGCATCTATTCTGTTCTGGACAATCAGTATCTCCTCACAGATAAAATTGACTGGCTCAGTCAGGTCTTTGATCTGTATTCCGACGCACTGTTTCGTATGTAAAGCAAAAACACAGGATTGTTAAGATCCTGTGTTTTTTAATATTTCCCGTTCTACTGCACGCTCAGCTGCGAAAAGGGGATATATTCCGGGGTAATATACAGATTCTGATATGCCATAAAGAAGTTCATGGCATCTTCTTCCGAAATCGGACTGTCCGCCCCGTTAACCAGACTGCGCCAGGGATTCTCCCTGTCCGCCGCTGCGTTGAAAATCAGGGACTGCCTCTCTGTAATCTCTCCGCTGCGATAGTCATAATAGCACCAGGCAGAATTCATAGCCCCGCTGGAAGCTTCCTCGGCCACAGTACCGTCCGAGCAGAGATAGAATCTGTCCCGCTCTCCGCTGGTGAAAACCGGCTTTGCTTCGCCATCCCTCACCGTGTAAAGTTCCAGAATAATCTGCCGGTTATAGGCATCTCCTGCCAGAGAACCGATCAGCAGTTCATTTACGCCGTCGCCGTCCACATCCATCAGTGCATATCCGGCACTGTCCAGCGGCGCCTCTCCGTAATCGTAGGCCAGCATATAATTCAGCCCCGCCTCGGTCAGTTCTTCCGCTCCGGCCCGAGCGGATACCGCTGCATAATATCTGCTCAAAACTGCAGCGTAAAGTTCTTCGGCTGTTGGCTGCGGCGTGGCTTCCGGGGTCGGCTGCGGCGTCTGAACTGTCGGCAAAGGGACTTCATTTTTCATTCCGCAGGCGCAGGTGAATATGCAGACGAGGATCAGTGCAAAAATCCACAGCTTCTTCATGCGTTCTCCATAGCCTCAAAGCAGGAAGTCATCTGTTCTGCATTCCAGGGGAAATACAGGGCTTCATAACCGCAGTCCAGAAGGAGATCCGGCGCGTTTTTCTCGTTCAGCAGGTATTCAGCTGCACTCTTCAATCCGGTAAACTGCTCATGAAGAAGGCTCTGCTCCTCTGACGACAGGGAATCTGCAAAGCTTCTGGCGACCTTGCGCACTTCTTCGGCATCTGCATTTTCTTCCGTAAACAGGTCCATAAATCTTGCCGCATAGGCAGAACCGGTCAGGGAGGATCCTGCGGTACCCGGGTGGTAATTCTCACGGAAATCGCGAAGATAGCCGGTCATGATTTCGGGAAAGCCTTCTTCCTGTCCGTCCGCTTCTCCCTGAACGGGAATATAAAGGGCATTGGCCATAATCTCCAGAGAGTTGAACGTAGCATTGGTGTCCTGAGACAGACTGTACTGAATTCCCGGCGCTGCATCATACCAGGAAATCACGCCCTGATTCCAGTCGATCCATTTGACCTCCGCCGTGAGTCCTCCCACTGTAGTTTCTTCCGTCTGTTCCCATTCATAATACATCCCCGAGATATCTTCATTTCCGGAGTCCGTTGAAATCCTGTATGTATATTTATCCCCGTCGAATGTAAAATCCATCTGGGCAAGAACGGGATTGGAGCCGATTGTCCAAAAGGCCACATTCTCCGCTCCGGCGGGAATCTGGAACGAAAGCCCCAGCTCCTGCAGAATGGCTTCCTGCGAGGACTCGTGCATCGGGTTGACCACAGCAGCACCGCCGTCAACCGGCTCATCCGGCTGCGGGACGTTCTGCTTCCCGCAGGCAGAAAGCATCATAATCAGGCAAACAGCAGAAACGAGAGCAATAAGTTTTTTCTTCATTTTGATTTTCCTTTTTTTCTTAAAACTGTCACAATTAAGCATTGACATTTCATGTTCCTATAATTATAATAGTCAAGCTGACAAATGAAAAGCATTTTTTTCGAACAATATGCAGATGTCGCGTAGTTGGTCGAGCGCGCACGATTGGAAATCGTGTAAGGGTCATAAGCTCTTCGAGAGTTCGAATCTCTCCATCTGCGCCAACAAAAACCCCTGTTTTTTGACAAAAACAGGGGTTTTTCATAACTTTTCGGCTATTTTCTTTTTCGGCATTTTCACTAAAATCGTGTCAAGTAAATGGCGTTATTTGGCTATGTTTTTTCAGTTTTACCCCTCGGGAATGAGGGGGTCGTGTGGTATAATATAATCAAGAAGAAAAAGAAAGGTATTGCACGATGAATTTTGCTGAGAATTTTACTGCTGAGAACGGAAAAGAAGAAAGATTTTGCGAGAGATTTGGAAACTTTATCCCAAAGATGAAATTAAGAAACTGCTCAAAAAACCTGACTATACAAATTTTGTAGAGTGTAGAAATCACACCATTGTCAGTATGATTTTTCAATCAGGAGCAAGAAGCAATACGCTCTTGAACATCAAGATGAAAGATATTGAATGAGCGATATACCTATATTTTGTTTGATAATCCGGATCTCGATTTGGAAACGGTATACCTGCTTGACCAAGTGCAGAAAGGTAAAGGTAATACGCTCTCGAAGGAGGCACTTTCCTTCATGCGCAAGCACAAACTTGTCGAAGGACGAGCAAACAGTCTATAGCTCTCTGCTGAAGTTGCGCAAACGATGGATGAAGAGGCGCAGTATATAAAAAATAAAGGTTTTGATGATCAATATTACCGTGATATGATTATAAATTACCTTGAAAAATTTGGGAAAGCACAAAAGAAAGACTTCCGAAAACTTCTGTCGGACAAGTTTCCGGACGTTCTAACTGACAGGCAAAAAGAGCGTAAAAAATAAACCCTTCTTACCTAGTTGAAGAAAAAAGGAAAAATTGAGACGGATTCCACAAATCAGCAGACTTGCAACTAGGTTCTTAAAAGATAAATTGGTTCAAGCTCGTTCAAGAATTGGTTCGAGCTGCCGGGAGGTGAATATGTTGATGGAAGACAGCACCACAGAAATCGAAGTTCTGAAGGGACAACTGAAAGAACTTGAAAAGGAAAACGATTATCTAAAAACACTTCTTCGGGATGCTGGAATCGATTATGCCCCTGCTGTCCAAAGTGAAAGAGCGGAACCC
>JAZLHH010000031.1:0-16006 GCA_045616745.1 Candidatus Limivicinus sp.
GGAGACGAGCAGATTCCGAGAGCAGTATCCTATTCTGATGAAGGTATCCCGTCCTACTACTATTCCATTACATCGCATCAGGCTGAAGAGCTGAAAGAAATCATAAGCAAGGCACAGGTGTTTGTAGAATACTGATTAGTGACGTAATAAAAAATCAGGAGCTTCTCTTATGAGAAACTCCTGGTTTTACATAATTGGGGTATTATTCCAGTTCAAATGCACCGGTATAGAGCTGGTAATAGGTACCTTTGTCGGCCAGCAATTTTTCATGACTGCCTCGCTCGATAATTCGTCCATGGTCCAGAACCATGATGACGTCGGCATCCATTACTGTGGAAAGCCGGTGAGCAATAACGAATACGGTTCTGCCCTCCATGAGTTTATCCATACCTCGCTGAACAATAGCTTCAGTTCTGGTATCGATGGAAGAAGTTGCCTCATCCAAAATCATGACAGGCGGGTCAGCTACCGCTGCCCTTGCAATTGCTATCAGCTGACGCTGTCCCTGAGAGAGATTGGCGCCGTTGTTGGACAGCTGCGTATCGTATCCGTCCGGCAAGCGGGTAATGAAATCATCGGCACCGGCCAGCTTGGCAGCCGCGATACACTCATCATCGGTTGCCTCCAGATTTCCATAGCGGATGTTTTCCATAACGCTTCCAGTAAACAGATTGGTGTCCTGAAGAACAAGACCTAAAGAACGCCGCAAATCCGGTTTCTTAATCTTGTTGATATTGATGGAATCGTATCGAATCTTTCCGTCATCAATATCATAGAAGCGGTTAATCAGATTGGTGATGGTAGTTTTACCGGCACCCGTTGCCCCTACAAAGGCAACTTTTTCCCCGGGCTCGGCATACAAGGTTATATCGTGCAGAACGTCTTTTCCGGGAACATAGCCAAAGTCTACATTGAACATACGGACATCGCCTTTAAGTTCTGTGTAGGTCAGGGTTCCGTCACCGTGGGGATGCTTCCAGGCCCAATGACCGGTTCTGGATTCAGATTCGGTGATATTCCCATCCTGATCAATTTCAGCATTGACCAAGGTAACATATCCCTGATCAACTTCGGCAGGCTCATCAATAAGGCTGAAGACACGAGTAGCACCGGCAGAAGCCATGACGATGGAGTTTATCTGTTGAGAAAGCTGGTTGCAGTTTCCCGTAAACTGTTTCACCAGACCGAGGAACGGAACAACTACAGATATATCCAGAGCAAGCCCGGAAATACTGAGATTCTTCACGCCGGACAGAATACAGACACCGCCGACAAGGGCAGTCACGACATACAGAATATTGCCGATATTGCCAAAAATCGGTCCCATGGTATTTGCATATGCATGAGCACGCCAGGAATCTTCATACAAGGCTGTATTGATTTTGTCAAAATCTTCAACGGTGCTGTCTTCATGGCAGAAAACCTTGACGACTTTCTGGCCGGTCATCATCTCCTGAATGAAGCCTTCCGTGGCTGCTACGCTCTGCTGCATCTTCAAAAAATATCTGGCACTTCCGCCGCCGATTTTTTTGGCAACAAACAACATAAAAACGGTAGCAAAAAGCGGTATAAGCGCAAGCCAGACAGAAAAGTACAGCATCATGGAGAAGCCGACGAGGACAATGGCACCTGCACGTATCAGGGAAGGAATTGACTGGGAAACCAGCTGACGCAGTGTGTCAATATCGTTCGTGTAATGGCTCATGATGTCGCCGTGTTTGTGGCTGTCGAAATAGCGGATCGGAAGGTCCTGCATTCCATCGAACATCTCTTCTCTAAGCTTGTTCAGATAGCCCTGTGTCATGACAGCCATCAGCTGCGACTCTACAGTAACCGAAATCAAGGCAAGGATGTAGAGAATTACGAGGATTGTAAGATAGTGAAATATTTCCGGACGGGCAGATGCCCAGTCACCGGTCTTGAACCACTTTTCAATAACGGAAAGAATATTTTGAGTGAAAAGGGAAGGAATGGCAGATACAACAGCAGTAAAGAGAATGCATATAAAAGACAGCGGAGCCATAACGGGATAATATTTGAAGAGCTTCTTTACAGCCCGAATTAAAGGTTTTCCTGATGGTGTTTTACTGTTCATCAAAATCACCTCCGTTTGATTGCTGATTGAAAATCTCGCGATAAATTTCGCAGTTTTCCAACAGCTCGTCATGATTACCCTGAGCAACAATCTGCCCGTTTTCCATAACAAGAATCAGGTCTGCATCCTGAACGGAAGCAACTCTCTGGGCAATAATGATTTTTGTCGTCTCCGGGATGTAACTCCGAAATCCTTTGCGGATCAAAGCATCTGTCTTCGTATCAACGGCACTTGTGGAGTCATCCAGAATCAGAATCTTCGGTTTTTTCAAAAGTGCTCTTGCAATACAAAGTCTTTGCTTCTGACCACCGGATACGTTCGTACCGCCCTGCTCAATATGGGTATTGTACTTTTCCGGGAAATTTTCAATAAATTCCTCCGCCTGAGCAAGGCGGCAGGCTTCTGCTACCTCTTCTTCAGTAGCATCCGGATTTCCCCAACGGAGATTTTCCAGAATTGTTCCGGAGAAGAGCAGATTTTTCTGAAGGACGACAGAGACGGAATTTCTGAGAGCATCCAGATCGTAACACTTTACATCTTTTCCACCGACATAAACAGTGCCGTCAGTGGCATCGTACAACCTTGGAATCAGCTGAATCAAAGTCGTTTTGCTGGAACCGGTTCCTCCCAAAATGCCAACGGTCATCCCGGACGAAATGTCAAGATTTATTCCTGAAAGGGCATATTTTTTGGCTTTTTCCGAGTATTTGAAGGAAACATTGTCGAAACGAATGCTTCCGTCAGCAACTTCCATGTCAGGGTTCTCCGGATTGACAATGGTCGGTTTCTCATCAAGAACCTCGCAGATTCTTCTGGCACTTTCGGCACTCATCGTAAGAATGACATAGATTGCACCGACCATCATCAGACTCATTAAAATCTGAATGCCGTAGGTCAACATGGCGGACATCTGCCCCACATCGATAATTTCTCCCCGGCTGGTAACAATCATTCTGCTCCCGATGGAGTAGATGAAAATCATATTGAAGTACACACAGAACTGCATGAGAGGGGAATTGACAGCGACAATCCGTTCTGCACGGGTGAAATCGTTGCGGATATCATCCGAGGCCTTATTGAATTTTTCCTTTTCGAATTCCTCTCTGGAGAAGCCCTTCACGACCCGCATAGCTCTGACGTTTTCTTCAATAGATTCATTCAGACGGTCATATTTTTTGAATACAGCCCGAAATGCGGGCATAGCATACTTCGCAACAAGAAGCAGGCCGATAATCAGAATCGGAATTACAATCACAAAGGTAAAAGCAAGCTTTTTCCCCATGATAAACGCCATGGTGACGGAAAAGACAATCATCAGAGGGCAGCGGACGGCAGTACGGATAATCATCATAAATGCCATCTGGACATTGGAAATATCCGTAGTCAGTCTGGTAACAAGTGAAGCTTCCGAGAACTTGTCCACGTTTTCAAAGGAGAAGCCCTGAATCTTTTCAAAGATATCATGCCGCAGATTCTTGGCAAAACCTGAAGAAGCCTTTGAACAGGTAAATGCGGCAATACCGCCGCAGGCAAGAGAAATCAGAGCCATGACAAGGAGAATCAAGCCTGTTTTTGTTACTTCTCCCATGGGAGCAGATGCCTTGATTCCATTGACCATTCTGGACGTAATAAAGGGAATAACTACTTCAAGGAACACTTCACCGATAATAAAAATAATAGTAAGGATGGTTGGTGTTTTATATTCCCGAATACTTTTAGCTAACTGTTTAATCATTTATTTTCCTGCATTCCAAATAGTATCGTTTATCATTTGCCAGGCCGATAGAAAAACTTTTCTTCGGGAAAGGGCCGTCCTTTCTGATCCGATCAAAAAAGTCTGATTTGCTGATGGCAGGGAGGAGAACGGCGGCATTTCCCTGCAGAACACCGAGCCGAACAGCAGTGTCATTATTATGTATATAATCGATTGTTCCGCCATGATTGCATACATAATCCCTGCAGAATTGTTCAGCAGCTTCGACACTGTCGCAGCTCATAATTTTGCTCGGAAGATCCGATGTGTCGGTTCCCAGCAGGACGCGGTGAATCGGGTAAAACTCAACAGCATCATCGTAGATGTTCAATAATTCTGCGAGGGCATAGTCATCTCCGCATCTTTTTGCGGCGGCAATGGAATGGTTCCCATCAGCGACGGCAAGAGAACGGATCACAGAACAGTCAGCATCTGCCTGCCATCCGCGGATATGCCCGCCGTTCATATTCAAATCGAAGTCATAAAGAAGCTCACCTTTTACAACAGTGGAGAAAATGTCTTCTTCTGCAAAGACCAAAGCATGAGGCATTTCCAGGGGTGCTGCTTTTCTGATGGCAATTCTGGCCGGAAGACGATCCTCCACGATCCCTTCTGTGGAGAGCAGATCCGCCTTCAGATTGATCCCGCCGATTAGTCCCCGGCGGATTTTCCCGTTGGGAAGGGTACGCTCCAAATAGATGTAGCTGTTGCTGACGGTCCGAAAAATGTCTTCAGAGAGATACTTCCGCATTGCAGAATGAATATCCTCTGCTGACAATTCGGTGCGACTTAGCCAGGCTTCCGGCAGCATCATGTGCAATGTGCTTGGAGCGCCACCGATGTAGTCGCTCAAACCGTCCCAGTACTCCGGTTCGGATGTGTGCTGATCACAAGCGATGACGCTCCATTTTGTGAAGTCCGTACCCTCGCGGGGAATCAGAATATCTGTTTTACAAAAGAGTTCCAATTACTGAAGCCGTTCAAGATAATCTGATATTGCCTTGACAGTAGTGAGACTTGCAATATCGTCATCGGAAATATGAATGTTGTACGTATCTTCCAATGTCATAATCAGTTCAACAATATCTAAAGAATCAGCACCGATATCATCGACCAGATTGGTATCTTCAGTTATGGATTCGGGGTCAATGTCAAACTGCTTGGCAAGAGTATCCCTTAAGGTATCAAAAATCATAGTAGATTCCTCCAATATAATGAATCAAATCAGGCCCACTCTTTCACGGTGTGCTTGCTTCCGGTGTTTCCGGACTCTGCAGAAACCGCTGTGGGGGCAGGACGGACGCTCTTCTTGGGCTTGACGGAAGATTTTTCTGTCTTCTCAGGAGCCTCTTTTCCGGACTTTACCGGAGATACGATGACCCGCCGGTTCGGTTCTTCTCCGGAAGAAGCGGTGGTCACACCTTCATAATCCTGAAGTGCTGAATGAATGACGTGACGTTCATAGGAATTCATCGGCTCAAGAGCCATGCTCCGCTTATACTTGATGGCTTTTTCTGCCATCTTTTCGGCAAGCTTTGTCAGAGACTCTTCACGCTTTGCGCGGTAAGATTCTGCATCAATATTGATATGCATTCTTTTATCATTGCCATGATTAACTGCATAATTGGTCAAATGCTGAATCGCATCAAGAGTTTCTCCTCTGCGCCCGATTATAGCGCCCATATCGTCGCCGGAAAGAATGACATCGATACCGCCGCCTTCACGGGAAGTAATAGTGATGTCAGCGGCAACTCCCATTTTTTCAAAAAGTCCGGTAAGGAAGGAACGAATTTCGGAGAATTCTTTGTTTTCGTCCGCGGCTGCAAAGACAGGAGAGGGCTTCACTTCAGGGAGCTTTTTAGATATCTCCGGCCTCTTTTCGACCTTTTTTTGTTCTTTTTTCTTTTTTTCCGGTTTCGGATCCGGAACCTCATAGCTCACACGGACCACGGCGGGTGATGCACCGATTCCTAAGAATCCGGATTTCGCACGCTGCAGGATTTCAACTGCGACATCATCCCGGTCCATCTTGAGCTCTTCAAGAGCGGCCTGAACGGCAGCATCTTCCGTCCGCCCGGTCTTTTCAAGAGATTTAATCATTGTGTATCTTCTTTCTCTGTGTTTTTAAAACGGTTTGGATCATACGCACGACCTTTGGCATAACGACGATCTCCCACCTGAGACGCCGGAACTTCAGCATCTGCGATTCCGAGACGCTCGCGCCGTTCGGCACGTTCTTCTTTCTCTAATGCAGCCTTACGTTCGTTGTCCTTCTGTTTTTGATTTGCCTGAATTTTTTTCTTGCTCGTATTGCTGTTGACTTCGCTGAGCCCTTCCGCATGCTTCCGTTCCGTTTCCAGGCGGTTCAGCTCGAGTTCGCGTTCTCTTGCTGCCCGAAGCTCGTTTCTCTCAGCGTCTTCCTTATCCATCTGCTTCTTGAAAATTTTTGTCAGAAACAGGTCTCTTCCCATACCGAAAATACTGTTGGCAATCCAGTACACGCCCATGGAAGCAGGCATGATAAAGCAGAACCAAAGGGACATGAGAGGCATCATGAGAGTCATACTCTTCATGGATGCTTCCGTTTGTGCGTCCTGCTGGGGATTGGAGGTCTGGCTTACCTTCATGGAAAGCCAGGAGAGGAGTGTGGCAATGACGGGAATCAGGAACAGACCAAGGACAGGCCATACACCATTGCTGTAGTCAGCGGCCCAAAGCTTCCACTCAGGAGCTTTACCGAGATTGACGCCAAAGGAACTGAAATCCATGTTGACCAGTCTGGAAAAATCCTGACCGGCCAGCGAGCCGGTACCTGAAGAAATGGCAGACTGCACAGTTGACCAGTTCTGATGTGCCAGGTCGGCCAGTTTGATTTCAAAATAGGCGTCGGCTTTTGCAGGGACAGTATAAAGACCCTTTTCCACAAGGAAAGTCTGAAGAGCGGTAACGGCTTCTTCAGCGATGTACATCATTCTGGAAAGAGGCTGACGGATTACGCTGTACAATGCAATCAGAATCGGGAAAGGAATCAATGACCAGAGGCATCCGGACATGGGGCTTACACCCTCTTCCCGATATAGCTTCTGCATTTCCTGCTGAAGCTTCTGCGGATTTCCTTCATGGCGGCGCTGAAGTTCCTGCATCTTGGGCTGAACGCGAGAAAGACGCATGGTACCCTTCTTGCTCTTCGCCATAAAGGGAGTAAGGATAAGGTTGACCACAAGTGCAAACAGAATTACGGACATTCCGTAGCTGTTTGTCCATGCATACAGTCGGAGCATGAGCCATGCAAAAGGCTTTGTGATAGTTGCCCACATAATAGCTGAATTCTCCTGATTAATGAAAATAAATCACGGTACGGGATCATATACCCTGTACCCTTTCCGATGGAAAGGATGACAGCGGCATATCCTTTTGAAAGCAAGCCACCCGCCTTTGAAAGCGCCGTACTTTTCAATGGCTTGCAGTGCATATTGGGAACAGGTAGGAATAAATCGACAGCAAGGGGCTCGCAACGGAGAAATATTTTTCTGATAGAACCGAATCAAAGCAATTAAAACCGATTTCATTTGACAATACCAAGTTCTCCGCAAGCGGAAAGAAAAGCGTTTACAAGTGTATTGAAGTCGACAGAAAGACATTTATGTCTGGCCACAATGATTAAATCATAACCCGGCTTCAACCGATCTTTACTGAGACGGAATACTTCCCGCAATCTTCTTTTCATCCGATTCCTGGAAACAGCATTACCCAACTTTGCAGAAACGGAAAATCCCACGCGCCCCGGCGTTCCCCGGCTTTTCATAGCGTAGACGACGGCATAGGGGGTAACGGCACTTTTGCCCTTGCCGAATATGCGCCGGAAGTCGCTGTTCTGCTTTATCGAATATGTTGCCTTCACAAAAATAATCCCGAAAACACCCAAAGGGTGGATTGCTCCACCCTAATAGTTATTTATTACAACCTGTCTGCAGCGAAACTCAAGCGCTGAGTTTCGCTCTGCCTTTTGCTCTGCGACGGGAAAGAACCTTGCGACCGTTAGCGGTCTTCATTCTTTTGCGGAAGCCGTGCTCTTTGCTGCGCTGGCGTTTCTTAGGCTGGTAGGTACGAAGCATAATGAAAGTTTCTCCTTTCGGTGTAATACTCAACATCGGGACAAGTCCCGAAGTAGTTGACAAAAAATCACTCGGCAGAATTCTGCCGAGTGAAGATTATACATTAATGTATTATTGCTTGTCAACATATTCATTTTGAATCCGAAGAAGATTCATCTCGAAATCCTGACGGTTCTTCTGACGAATCGTATCGAGAATCATCCCGGAAAAGAATGACTGTATCGCCGCAATCACCGCGAAGCCGCACACAATCAATGTAGGATACCGGGGAACAAGCCCCGTATTGGCATACTCAACAAGTACGGGAATAAAAAACAGAATGGAAATCAAAAATAGAATTGCTGCAATAATGCCGAAAAAGGAAAGAGGTTTATAGTTCCTGAAGAGGCGGGCAATCGTCATGAGAACTTTGAACCCGTCAGAGTAGGTATTGAGCTTCGATTCACTGCCTTCGGGCCGGTCACGATACTCCACCACAACATTCTCCACCGCCATGTTCATCTCAATAGCGTGGATACTCATCTCCGTTTCAATCTCAAAACCTTTGGACAGAACAGGAAAAGATTTAACAAACTGGTAACTGAGAGCCCGATAACCGGTCATGATATCCCGAATCTCTCCATGAAACAGGTGATTGATTGACCAGCGGACGAGATTGTTCCCAAAATTATGGAACGGGCGTTTATTCTCTTCTTTGTAGGTAGAAGAGATCCTGTCTCCCACCACCATGTCAGCCTGGTGCATAAGAACGCGGCTGATCATTTCAGCAGCGTACTCCGCAGGGTACGTGTCATCTCCGTCGACCATCAGGTAACATTTGGCATCAATTTCGCGGAACATTCTCCGAATGACGTTTCCTTTTCCCTGCCGGTATTCATTTCTGACAACAGCACCGGCGGCACGTGCAATTTCGGCAGTCCCGTCAGTGGAATTGTTGTCATACACATAGACAACGCCGTCCTCGGGGATTACTCTCCGGAAATCTTCCACAACTTTTTTGATTGTCAGTGCTTCATTGTAGCACGGAATTAATACAGCAACTGAATTCATGATTCAAATCTATCACAGAGACGTGTTAATGTAAAGGGAAGGGTTTGTCTTTTCCAATATCGTATGGTATCATATTCAAATATGAAAGCTTTTTTCAAGGGAAAATCAAAAGCAGCGATTTGGATTTCTGCCGCGGGAATCGCAGCGCTCACGGCATTGCTGATTAATTGGTGGGTTACCGATTCCGATGTGAACAGAGCAGGGCACGTTGCCGCACTCGCTTCTTTCATTTTGTTCGTGGGAATTTGCCTGAGATTTGTCCCGGTTTGGATTACAGACTGGACGAGAAAAGAATCGGTTTCCGACATTGAAACAAAACATGATGGCAAAAAATCCGATGAACTAAAAATCTTTGCAGTTTTCCTTTTGATCGGTCCGGCGGTTATCCTTATCGCCAGAGCGGTTCGGGTTGCCGTTTTCAAAGACACCGTGTCTTTTCTGGATGGGCTTGAGACATTTCTCTACGTAGATGTAGGATATTATCTGGATATTGCGGAACACTGGTACACAGCAGTTGGTGAAAACCGATTCACATTGGTGTTTTATCCGTGCTTCCCGCTGCTTGTAAAAGGCGTAAATCTGCTTGTCGGGAATTACCTGTTTTCTGCGTTTATTACCGCAGACTTTTTCTATGCCTGCTCGGCGCTTCTGATGTACAGACTTCTGCTGTTGGATTATCCCCGGGAAACCGTCTTGCGGGTTATCAAATATTTGGCCATACTGCCCGCGGCGTTTTTCTTTGTTGTTCCCCAGTCGGAGAGCCTGTTCCTGTTTCTGAGTATCAGCAGCGTATATCTCGCTCGAAAAGATCAGTGGTTTTTTGCGGGAGTAACAGGTGCACTTGCAGCATTTACCAGATCGCTGGGTGTTTTGGTTTTTATTCCACTTTTCTTGGAAGCTGTCTCAGGACGCATCAGGCACCCGGAAGACAGAAAAAAATGGTATCTTCGGATTGCTGCTGCTTGCATCGTTCCATTGGGAACTGTTCTGTACTTGCTTATAAACTATCAGATAACCGGAAATCCGTTTGCATTCTCCAATTTGGAGGCAGAGAAATGGGGCCAGTCCATGGGCTTGTTTTTCGACACTACGGCATTTCAGATTGACAACGCTCTGGCAGATCTGCAGCAGCCCTGGTTCACAAATTCGCTCGGTCTCTGGCTTCCAAATGTGGTCTATTGCTTTGCAACGCTGCTTCTGATGTTCTTCGCTGCGAATAAGATTCGTTCCGGCTATTCAGCCTGGTTTATTGCATACTATTTTATTGCAATCGGAGCTACGTATCTGATCAGTGCTCCGAGATATCTGGTCGCCTGCTTCCCGGTTTATCCTGCCCTCGCGGAAGCAGCAGGTAACAAGAAAACAGACAGAATCCTTACAGTAATGTTTCTGGTAACAGCAATGTATTATTTTTTCGCGTTCCTGGCACACTGGGAGGTTTATTAAGAAAACAAAAAGCTCCGTACGAAGTACGAAGCTTTCAGCACGCCATGAGGGATTCGAACCCCCGACCTTCTGGTCCGTAGCCAGACACTCTATCCAGCTGAGCTAATGGCGCATTTATATTGCCCGAGTATATTAGCACAGCTGATGCATAAATGCAAGGTATATTTTGAAATACGAACAGAAGTTGTCAGAATTAATGTGAACCGGAAAGACAAAACCAAATGAGAAAAGAAAAAAACGACATAATGATGAATATCTTACTGGCTCTTGGATTGGCAGTGATATATTTCTGCCTGGAGCCGCTGCTGAGTCATGTCTGCTTTGTTTATTCCTATGCGGCGCTGAACAAACCGTATGTATTTCTCAGCAAGTACTTGCCGTATTTTATAATTGCAGTCTTCCTGTTTCGGGTGTTCCGAAACCGGGGAAAAATTCACTATGCGGCATCTGGATTCATCGCTTTAATTTTTATCTGCTACTTAATTTCCAGTGTTGACAATCTGAAGGTTTGGGCAGAGACAGCAATTCCTGTAACGGCATATTGCCTGTTTATTCTTCCGATATGCCAAGAAAAGAGAACACTGAGGCTGTTTGTCAGGGCTGTGGCGGATCTCTATCTGGTGCTGGCTGTCATTAATCTGGCCTTCAAGCTTTGGCCGGAACTGTACGATGCTCTTGGCATCTGGAGGCCGGAGTCTTTCCTTGCAGATATCGAGAATCTGGCAGGATTCCCCTTGGTGATGGGCATGATGTTTGCCATGCTGGATTCCTATCTGAACGGAAGCAAATGGAAACTGGCAATCTATGCCGTCATTTTCTTTGCAAGTACCTATATCATGTGGACGGTAGCGGCGGTACTGGGGGCAGTAATACTGGTCTTATATTTCATTCCTCCTGTAAAAAAACTGATGGAAAAGGCAGATCTTCTCATTTTTGTCGGGACGGCATTTCTGCTGTTTGTTCTTTTGACATGGATGCTGGAGCCGATTGTCAGCTGGGAACCGGTCCGGCTCTTCATTGAGAATGTCCTGAAAAAGGATGCTACCCTTACGGGAAGGCTGGGGATATGGCAGAACGTACTGCAGCTGTTCTATGAGAGGCCCATCTTCGGGTACGGGCTCATGGACAATGCCCAGACCATTTACCGGGATGACTATTGGGGACTGGTGCACGCGCAGAGCGCCTACCTTCAGACATTGTATGAAGGCGGAATCCTGACGCTGCTGGCTGTTGCAGCTCTCCTCGTTTCTACCTCGGTGAAGATGCGCAGAAGCACAGATCAGGGGCTTATGTGTATTTTCAAAGTAACCATTTTTGCGTTTATGATCAATCTGGCAGCAGATCAGTTTTTCATCTATCCCTGGCGGTCCTGCTGCTGGTGTATGATCTGCTTTATCTGTAATTTTGCTTTGGCGGTGAAAAACGATGAACATTAGAGTACTGGCGGTTGGGGATGTCTGCGGAGAGCCCGGGCTGGACTTTCTTGCCCGAAACCTGAAAAATTATAAAAGAGAGCAGAATATTGATTTCTGCGTTGTCAACGGTGAGAATGCCAACGTGGTCGGAGTGACGCCAAAGCAGGCGGATGCCATTCTCAATGCCGGGGCAGACGTTGTTACCTTGGGAAATCACACCTGGACCAGAACGGAGCTGCGGCCCTATCTGGAAGAAAAGAAGCGAGTTCTGCGCCCGGCCAATTACGGTCCGCAGTGTCCGGGAAACGGGATCGGGACCTATGCTACGGCTTTCGGAAATGTCTGCGTTGTCAATCTGCTCGGCAGATTTACGCTGGACAACAATACCGACAATCCGTTCGTCATTATGGAAGAATATCTGCAGGACATAAAAGAAAAAATCGTTCTGGTGGATTTTCATGCTGAAGGAACCAGCGAAAAACGAGCCATGGGATTTATGTTGGACGGCAGAGCGAGCGCTGTCTGGGGAACGCATACCCATGTGCAGACGTCGGATGCCTGCGTCCTCCCCAAAGGGACGGGATATATTACCGACCTGGGAATGACAGGGCCGGAGCAGTCGGTTCTCGGTATTGATCCGGAACAGAGCATCGGCAAGTTCCTGGGAGACCCTCCGGTGAGATACAACTCAGCCAAAGGAAGGTCCAAAATGGAGGGCTGCATTTTTGAAATCGACCCGGAAACAGGGCTTTGCGTGAAGGCAGAGAGTGTCCGGCTGAAATGAGAATTCTGCACACGGCGGATCTGCATCTGGATTCGGCATTCGAGGGGCTTGCCCCGGGAAAAGCTGCAGCGAGAAGAGCGGAACAGCGGGAACTGCTGTTCCGCCTTGCAGCGCTCGCCGGGAGCGAGAACGCGGATGCCATTCTGATCGCAGGGGATCTGCTGGACGGAGACAACATCTATTACGAAACGGGAGAGGCAATCTGCTGTGCTTTCACACAGGCGGCGGTTCCCGTTTTTATTGCACCCGGAAACCATGATTTCTACAGTTCTGCTTCTCCTTATGCGGGGCTGGAACTGCCGGAAAATGTTTATGTTTTTCGGACGGGGAAAATAGAACATTTCGATTTTCCGGAATCGGGATTCCGGGTATTCGGGGCAGGATTCACGGATTCCGGGTCAAAGTCCCTGCTGAAGGGATTCTGCGCAGATCGTGTACCGGGAATGCGGAATGTTCTCTGCATTCACGGCGAATACGGCGTCAGAAATTCAAAATACAACCCGATCACGGAAGAAGAAATCGCCGAAAGCGGGATGGACTACATCGCACTGGGACACATCCATCTGGCGTCAAAGCTATACCGGGCAGGGTCAACCTGCTTTTCCTGGTCAGGATGCCCGGAAGGAAGAGGCTTTGACGAAACCGGAAAGAAGACCGTTAATATCATCGACATCGACGATGCCGGATGCCGGATGAAGCAGGTGAGTCTGGCGAAAAGAAGGTACGAAATTCTGACCGTGGACGCCAATCGGCCGGAAGCCATCCCGGAAGAGGCAAAAGAAGACCTGTACCGCATCGTGCTGAAGGGTGAGGTGGATGCGCAGCCGGACCTGCAGGCCTGGCATGACGAATTCAGCGGGAGATTCTATGAACTCCAGCTGAAGGATGAAACAAGGCTGAGAGCTGACCTGTGGGAAAAGGCAGAGGAAGACAGCCTGCGCGGGCTGTTTCTCAAAAATCTGAAGCCGAAATATGATGCCGCCCTGTCGGAAGAGGAACGAATCCGAATTGAGCGGGCAGTGCGCTGGGGATTGGCGGCACTGGACAACCGAGAGGAGCCGATTCGATATGATCATTAACCGAATGACGGCATCTTTTGGAAAGCTGGACGGAGAGACTATCTGCTTCCAACCGGGTCTGAATGTCATCTGCGCGCCCAACGAGAGCGGGAAGTCCACCTGGTGCGCGTTTATCGCGAGCATGCTTTACGGGGTGGAATCCTCGGAGCGGAGCAGTGCAAACCATCTGGCGGTGAAGGAAAAGTATGCCCCCTGGTCGGGTAAAACCATGGAAGGGACCATGGAAATCACTGCCGGAGAGAAGGCAATTACCCTAACCAGAACCACGAAACCGGGGAAGGCGCCTATGGCGGAGTTTTCGGCAGTATACACGGGAACGGCGCTGCCTGCGGAAGGACTCACCGGGAAAAACGCCGGAGAGATTCTGACCGGTGTTACCCGGGAGGTGTTCCGGCGGAGCGCTTTTGTGGAGCAGGGAGCAGCGGCCATCACCGGAGGGCCGGATCTGGAGAAGAGGATCCAGACAATTCTGACTTCCGGGGAAGAAGGTATCTCCTATACAGAGGCCGAAAAGCGGCTGAGCCGCTGGGGAAATAAGAGAAAACACAACAAAACCGGGCGCATTCCGGAGCTGGAAGCGGAAATCCGAGAGAAGGAACAGGCGCTTTCTCAAATCGAGAATTCGAAACAGCGGTTGGAACTGCTGGGACGCCAACTGGGAGTTGGGCAGCGGCTGCTCCGGGAAAAGGAAGAGCAGGCACAGGCAGAGGAGCAGGAGCGGAGAGAACGGCTGAAAAGTGACCTGCAGGTTGCCCGCGCAGAGTCACTGGAACTGGCGGAAAAGAAAAGTGAAACCGAAAAGGTACTGAAGGAAGCAGAGCAGAAGAAGTGCAGTCCTGCGGCGTTCCTTTCCTTCCTGACTGCTGCCTTCGCAATGGCTGTTTTTTGGTACTTCGGTATACAGACTCTGTGGCCGATTCTCGCCGCAGGAGTATCGGCACTAACGGGTATCCTGCTGCTGATTCGGTATTTCCGAAAAAAGAAGCAGCTCCGGGAAAAAATCCGGGACTGCAGAACCGCAGCAAATCAGGCTGCGGAAGAACACGCAGTCTCCATAGAAATTGCCAACGGGCTGGAAAATGCCCTGTTTCTTGCACCGACTCCTCCGTCTTTCAATGTGGAACGGTTTGCCATTGAACGGCTGAAAAACGGGATCGCTGAGGAAAACGGCAGAAGGGCAGCGCTTGGGAATGAAGACAGCCTGGACGAAGAACTGGCCATTCTTCATGAGGAGCTGGCAGAGAATCTGGAAGAGTATGAGGCCATTGCACTGGCCAGAGCGGCGCTTCAGCAGGCGGACAAGGAGATTCAGAGTCGGTTTACCCCGAAACTGGGAGAAATTGCCGGAGGATATATGAGGGAAATGACCGGCGGGAAGTACGGGAACATTCTGCTGAACCGGAGCTTTTCTGCCATGGTACAGAGCGGAGACGATCCGATTGCCCGGACTTCCGACTACCTCAGCGCCGGCACGGGAGACCTGCTTTATCTGGCATTGCGACTGGCCATCTGCGACATGGCACTGCCGGAAGGAGATCCCTGCCCCTTAATTATCGACGATGCTCTGGTGAATCTGGATGAAGAGCGATTTGAAAGAGCGATGCATTTACTGGAAAAAATCTCGGAGAAAAGGCAGGTAATCCTGTTTATATGCAGACAATAAACAACTTGACAACAAAAGAAGAACTGCTGCATCCGAATAACATTATTTTCTCATTGCTGGTGGCAATCTGCGCCGGATTGGCACAGAGGGTTCATTTCAGCGGCAATGTATATGACTCTGTTGAGATTAACTTCATCGAACCTGTGACAGGAAAATCCGCAGCCGTGTTTTTTGCCGTTTTGATGGTTACCTACGTAATTCTGTGTCTTGGGGAGCCGCAGCTTTTTCGCTTGATTCAAAGGCTTCCTTCTTCGGAAAATGAAAGCAGGTCCACGCGGAGAATACTGCTTTTCTGGGCAGTTGTTCTGATCCTGTGGTGGTCACTATATTTCCTAACATATTTCCCCGGAGGAATTTACTCGGACACATTCACATCCGTCAATTACGCATCAAGAAACTATCTGACCAACCGGCATCCGTTCCTGTATAACTGTATTGTATGGGTATTTGTTCATCTGGGATATCATTTTGACAAGACCATCACCTGGTCTATGGCAATGCTTTATGGAGCACAAATGCTGGCACTGGGCACAGAAATCCTGCTGTTCATTTATTGGATGGTGAAAAGAAATGTCAACCGGATTCTGAGAATTGCCGTTTCCTGCT
>JAZLHH010000032.1:0-9356 GCA_045616745.1 Candidatus Limivicinus sp.
GGAGAAGAAAGCCCCACGACCTACGAGAGCTCCTATGACGATCCTGTCATTCAGGTGTCCAACCAGAGCTTCACGGTTACCAAGGACTGGGCAGACAAGGACTACAAGGATCATGATCTGAAAGATTCCGTCAGGGTTCAGCTTTACAGAACGATAGGTACGACCACGGAAGCCGTCGGCGATCCGGTGGTCCTGAATAAGGGTAACTACTGGACCTATACCTGGGATAAGCTTGTCAGCGGCGTGGATCACGGCTATTCCTACTCCGTGGAAGAAATCGAGGTCAACGGCAAGCCCGTGAACGACTCCGGCTATACGGTCAGCTATTCCGAACTGACGCAGGTCGGAACTGCCAACAGCCAGACGATTACCAATACCCCCGCCACGGCGGACGTGGTATTCCAGAAGGTGGGATACAACGGAAACAGCATGGTGGAAATCCATGTTGCGGGCATTGAGTTTGAGGTCTATGAAAGCGACAGCGCCGGAAATATGACCTCCACCAAGTTCGGTACGAAGTTCGTAACCGACAGTGACGGCAAGGTGACGATCCCGGGCCTGACACTGAACAGGCAGTACTGGCTCCTGGAGACCAAGTCTCCTCCGGGATATGAGCTCATGAAGCAGGCCCGCCCCTTTACCGCGGTCATGGCCCTGGTGGGGGGTGGACCTGTGGTTACCGTGAATGTATCTGATGGTGACAGCTATCTGAAGGTGGTTGACGGTGAACTCACCGTTGTGAACTACTCCGGCTATGAGCTGCCCAAGTCCGGCGGTGAAGGCACCGCAAGAATCATGGCATTCGGCGGATTGCTGGTAACGGCAAGCGCTTTGATGTACGTTTACAGCCTGAGGCGCAGAAAAGAAGGGAGGGCCGAATAAAGCACCTCCTGACGGCGCAAAAACGGTATGCGCCTTTCGCTGCAAACCATAAATAAGTTTAAAAAAATATTTTATAAAGGAGAAATTGCATGAAAAATTGCAAAAAATTCTTTGCTCTGGCGATAGCCCTGATCATGGTTCTGTCCCTGAGCGTATCCGCCTTCGCGGATGGCAATGACGGTTCCGTCACAATCACCAACGCAAAAACCGGAACCAGTTATTCCCTCGTTAAGGTCTTTGACCTGACCTATGACGGCGACAACGTAGCTTATACCTACACCGCAGGTGAAAATGATGCCTTCCTGGCAGCATTGACCAGCGACGCCAGCCCCTTCGTGCTCACGCAGGTCAACGACAGCAATGTTTACAACGTTGCTCTGAAGGAAGGAAAGACTGCCACTCAGGTTACCGATTTCCTGAATGCTCAGCTGAGCACAATTGATGGTGATGGTAATCGTACTGTTAAAGACGGTGTAGCGGTTGTGGATACAAAGACTGCTGCTGGTCAGACTGTTGAATTCACCGGTCTTGCCTATGGTTACTACTACGTGGTCAGCTCCCTCGGCGCAAATGTAACCATCGACAGCACTTTGAAGGATGTTCAGGTCATCGACAAGAACTCCACGCAGGATCTTAAGAAGTATATTGTTGACGCAGATGGAAATAAGGTTGCAGTTGATGATGCCAATGTTGGCGATCCTATCAAGTTCCAGATTGAAGTTCCTCTCTATCAGTATGATGGGACAGAACAGATTTCTGAGTACTACCTCTATGATAAGGCACACGAAGGTTTCACTTACAACAATGATCTGAAGGCCTATAAGAATGAAGTAGCTGATGCTAATCTGTTCACTGGTTATACCCCTGAAGTTAAAGACGGTTACATCTTCTTCGCAACGATTCCTATGCAGGCAAAGACCGATAATAAGTACAACGGAAACTTCCTCTATGACAACAACGATGTCATTATCTTCACTTACACCATGACGCTGAATGAAGCTCTTGAAGTTGACAGCGCAATGGTGAACGAAGCTGAACTGAAGTGGACCACCGACAAGGACAACCCGGTACCTCCTGAGGGTGAAGGCGTTAAGCGTACCACGGAATCTTTCACCACGGATGTTGATGTCGTCAAGGTTGACAAAGACGGTAATCGTCTGACCGGAGCCAAGTTCAAATTTGAAGGAACTTCCATTTCCAAGGTTCTTGTATACGAAGAGAAGTTTGTTCTTGATCAGAACGGCACTTTCTGGGCACTGAATGACGGCACTTATACAACAACAGATCCTAATGGTGAGAATATTGATAAGACTGCATACAAGAGCGTTACAGACAAGTATGCAAAGACTGTTGTAAATAGCATTGAAGAAGTTGCAGAAGCTGTCGGTTATGAAACAGTCGTAGGCGATGACGGCATTGTCATCTACAAGGGACTCGGTGAAGGCGAATACACTATCACTGAGACCGAAGCCCCCAAGGGTTACAACAAGCTCGAGAAGCCCATTAACCTTGTCATTACCTTTGATGCCGCTGATAAAGAATTTACTGCAAAGTACTCCTTCGACGGAGAAACTTATACTGAACTTGAAGAGGGTCAGGATATTGTTATCGATGTGGTCAACAATTCCGGTGCGGAGCTGCCGGAGACCGGTGGTATCGGTACTACCATCTTCTACGTACTTGGTGCAGTTCTTGTTGCCGGTGCTGTTGTAATTCTCCTCACCCGCAAAAAGTTAGAAGACTAATTTTACCCGGTTGCTGTACGGGGGCAAATTGCCCCCGCGCAGCAGCGCGGAGAGGCCTGAATTCATGGAAAGTACAAGCACGAAAAAAGAGAATACGAAGAAAAAGAAAAAATCTTCCGGTAACTTCATCCTGGTGCTGATCCTGATTGCAGGTTTGTCCCTGCTGCTGTATCCCACAGTTGCCAATTACTGGAACTCCTTTCACTCGTCCCGCGTTACGGCGACCTATAACGAGGCCGTGGCGAACATAGACAATGAGGAGTATGAAAAAATCTTTGCCGAGGCACGGCAGTATAACGAGGAACTGGCAAGGTCTCCCGTAGGCTTCGCCCTGAAGGACGATGCCAAAGCCAGATACAATTCTTTATTGAATGTAGACGGCAGCGGCATGATGGGCCTGGTGGAAATTCCTTCCGTCAATGTGAATCTGCCGATTTATCACGGAACCACGGACACTGTTCTGCAGGTGGCGGCGGGCCATCTGGAATGGACTTCGCTCCCCGTCGGCGGGGAGACTTCCCACTGCGTAATTTCCGGGCACAGAGGTCTGCCCAGTGCCAAGCTGTTCACGGATATCGACCAGCTGGTGGTGGGGGATGAGTTTATGCTCCATATTCTGGACGATACCCTGACCTATGAAGTGGACCAGATCCGCATTGTTCTGCCGGAAGAGGTGGAGGATCTTGTTCTGGAAGCGGGGAAGGACTACTGCACCCTGGTTACCTGTACCCCCTACGGCATCAATACCCACCGTTTGCTGGTGCGGGGTCACTGGGTGGAAACCAAGTACGTTTCCAATGCCCGGGTCCGCGGCGATGCAACGCTTGCTCCCGCGATCATCCTGTTTGCGATTACTTTTGTATTTTTATTGCTTATATACACTGTTGTTCTGATTATTATCCGTCGGATGGTACGTCGACGGGAAGCGATTCGGAGGTCTGTCTCTTGAAAAAACAAATTTCAGACAAAATCATACTGCTGCTGGCAGCGGCACTGCTGGTCGGGACCTTCGGGTTCAGCCTGGCAGGGATTGCCTATGCCAATGCCGGACCGATCAGCCCGGAAACCGCCGGGCAGATGACGGTAGGTCTGCCGGAATCGGCCCCGGAGGAGCTGCAGGAAGCGGAAGTGAAGGTGCATCTGTACCGTACGGCCTCCGTCAGTTCGGACGGAAAGTTCACGGCCCTGGGAGATTTTGCCGGTTTGTCCGGCTTTGATCTGAGCGACGTGAGCACGGCGGCAAAGCTGGAAGCGCTGGCAAAGGTTGCCACCTCCGCAGTCAGCAAGAAGCAGACGAAGCCGGACGCGGAGCTCACGCTGGCAGAGCAGAACGGCAGAGCATCTGCCGTGGCGGGAAATCTTGCCACAGGTCTCTATCTCCTCACAGCGGATGATGTTGTAACGGACAATACCAGGTATGTATTTCAGCCGGTTCTTGTGGCATTGCCTCAGGACGGAAATACCTTCTGGCAGTATCTCATGGCGGTTACCCTGAAGTATGAGATTGATGCCAAGGAAAGCAAAATCATCATCGAGAAGGATCTGGACAACTGGTATGACATCAACAGCGGGTATGACATTCCCGTGCATACCATGTTCGTTTTTGAAGTGACGGCGGTTTACAATGAAAAGACAGTCTACAATGACGTGCTGAGCCTGGACTTCACAGCGCCGGGGAAGAAGCAGATCGTCGTGGACGGCCTGCCGATAGGCGCGGACGTCACCGTGGAGGAAGTTTATTCCGGCGGCGAGTATCAGCTGAAGACCGGAGACAAAGCCCAGACCCTGAAGGTGAAGGGCCCGGATTTTGACGAAGACCCGGAAGAATTTGAGGACTGGACGGTATTTTATTTTGAAAATACGCTGAACCGGCACCTGATCGTGACCGGCGGTGTGGTGAACTATTTCGAGAAGTTCGGCGAAGGCTGGCAGCCCTGGGTCCCTGTCAACAGCAATGAGGGCACAGTGGATCTGAATAAAACTCCCGATGAGTCGGCATAAAGAAAGGACAGAACATGAAAGAATGTAAGCGGTATCTGATATTGCTGGTGTGTCTTTTCCTGTGCATTTCCGCGGCGGGAATTTCCAGATCCTCGGCATACTTCACTACCTATACCAAAGCCATTGGCGGCCGGCATGTGGTGGCGAAGGACACGCGTACCGTACCGGAGGAAACCCCGGGAATTGACGGCATGCAGAAGGTGGTTGCCGTATCCAATACCGGCGAGGTTCCCTGCTGGACCAGAGTGAAGATCATTCACGGCTCCCAGCTGGACGTGGACATTGCCTTGGGCGAAGGCTGGTCCCAGCGGAACGGCTGTTACTATTACGGCAGGATCCTCCAGCCCGGCGAGAAGACGGCAGATAACATTACCGTCTCCGTGACGGCGGATAAAGAAAAGATTGCCACGGACTTTAACGTGGTGGTTATTACGGAGAGCATTCCGGTAACCTACAATGAGGACGGCTCCGTGCATGCGCCGACCGCCGACAGTGACTGGGAGCTGGCAGCGTCCGAATGGACCAGGGAGGTGTACTGATTCATGAAAAAGAACAGAGTTTCTCCCGTAAAAATGCTGCTGCTGTTTGCAGTGATTCTCTGCCTGGGCTTCTCCGGCGTACAGACGACGAGAGCAGCGCTTTCCGTACAGAGCAACTATTACCGGGCCCAGGCCAACATGCAGGATACCGGCATTGCCATTATGGAAAACGGCGTCCAGATTACCGACAGATTCAATGAACCCGAGTATAGAGGCCGCCTTCTGGGCGGGGATCTGATGCTCATGAACGGGGAGACCGTGGCGGACTTCAATTACGGTGTCCGCTACAGGGAGAATCTGGCAGTAAAGAATACCGGAACTATTGACCAGTTCGTCCGCGTTTTCGTAACGAGATACTGGGCGGAGCTGGATGAAAACGGCAACGTGATCCGGAAGCTTCCGGAGCTGAACCCGGAGCTGATTGAAGTCCGCTTTGTGGACGGTAACTGGACGAATCCGGTGCTGACCCCCTCCGGAGAGCGGTACACCCTGTACTACACGGGGAACGGCGGCATTCTGGCGCCGGATGAGGTTTCTCCGATTTTTGCCGATTCCATCCGGGTGAACGGAGACCTGGAGCTGATCGTATCCACGGTCACCACGGATGTTGTGGACGGAAAGAAAGTAACCGTCTATACCTACATCTATGACGGCAAGGCCTTTATTCTGGAAGTGGAAGCTCAGGGCGTCCAGACCCACAACGCAAAGGATGCGGTAATCAGTGCCTGGGGCAAAGAGGCCAGCGAAATTCTGACGAATGCGGGGGTACTTAAGTAATGAAAAAATTCATTTCTCTGTGTATTGCCTGCATGCTTCTCCTGGGTCTGTCGGTCCCCGCTTTTGCGGAGCATTATGACGGCAAGGGCAATGCTGTCTATGACGGCAACAGAATCAATACGGACTTCGGAAGCGAGTTCAAGCGGCTGGCCGAAGACTTCCAGCCGGGTGACGACCTGACCATTGTTATCACCCTGAGCAACGACTGCGACGTGGCCACAGACTGGTATATGTCCAATGAAGTGCTCAAGCCCTTTGAAGACGGTCTGGCGGCAGACAACGGCTCCTACAGCTATTCTCTGCGCTACGGCGACAAGGTGATCTTCGACAGCTCCGTCATCGGCGGCGAAGAAGGGGAGGGAATCCAGAGCTCCACAGGCGCTCTGAACGAATTCTTCTATCTGGACACCATCGGGGCGCACCAGAAGGGCTATGTTACGCTGGACTTTGCCATTGACGGCGAGACCCAGAACAACGACTACTGGAACACCCTGTCTCAGCTGGAGCTGCGCTTTGCGGTAGAAAAGAAGAACAACGGTGTGACCTACATCGTTCCCAAAACCTCCGATCCGATGGATATTGTCCTCTGGGGCGGCACGACGCTGTTCTGCCTGTTCCTGGTTGTCATCATCCTGAAGGTTGACAGCAGCAAGAGGAAGGCAAAATGAAAAAAGGAAAATATCTGCTGACCCTTGCGGTCCTCTGCCTGCTCTTTGCCATGCTGGCGCCCTGCTGCTTTGCCGGCGGGAACTATGAGCTGACGGTCCATTCCGGGCAGCGCGGCACCATTGCCGGTGCTGACGAAGTGACGCTGACAAACAGCAGCTTCACCAACGACGCTGCCGGGAATTACCGGGTGAATCTGGAAGGCGTCATCAGCCAGGCAAAGGTTACGGATGACAGATATTATGTGAAAGGCATCCGTCTGGCGGGGCACGACAACAACGAAGCGCTGGTCGGCCCGAATGCCAGCGTCACCGGTGACGAGGAATACGTACTGGTTTACGCCATTAAGGGCGACATGGTGGAGTACACCGTAAAATATCTTTCTGCGGACGGCAGAGCTCTGGCGGAAGAGACCAAGGGCTATACCAACAAGGGCGACAAGATTGTAGTCGGCGCAAAGGATGTGGACGGGTATGTGCCCAATGCCTACAACCTGACGAAGACGGTTACGGAGAACGAAGCGGAGAATGTGCTCACGTTCCGCTACACGGCGGCACCTGCCCAGCAGAATCAGGTCATTGTTTTGCCCGCACAGAATAACAACAACGCAAACAATAACGCCAACGCCAACAACGCAAACAACAATAATAACAACGCCAACGCCAATGCCAACAACGGCGTAATTCTTCCCGACGGCGGCAATGCCAATGCGAATGATAATGCCAATGCTGACGCAGATGCAGAGGCAGCAGCGCAGGAGCCGGCAGGACTCCCCATAGCGGAAGCCCCGGCCGAGGAAGCTCCCGCAGTCGAAGCGACCCCGGTTCCCCAGGAGATCATCGACCTGGATGAAGAGGAAGTACCTCTGGCAAACATTGAGGATGTAAAGCCCTCCAATACCGCGGAGCAGAAGAAGCGCACGAAGACGGCACTGATTATCGCCCTGCTGGTTCTGGAGACGGTTCTGGCCATCGTTCTCTACTTCTATCTGAGGAACAGAAAACGCTTCGGGGATCAGCTCGATGATGAATACGAGGAGCTGGATCTATGAGCTTTGCAGCAAAAATCTGCAGGGCACTGAGCCTGGCGATTATTTTGCTGATTCTCCTGATTTATCTTCCCCTGTCTGTGCCGAGGATTCTGGGATATGATATCTATTCCGTGATCAGCGGCAGCATGGAGCCCACAATTTCGGTGGGCTCTGTTGCGTATACGGAGGCGGTGGATCCTTCGGTTCTGGAACCGGGAGACATCGTCACCTTCCAGCCGGCGGATGCGGAGACAGCGATTACCCACAGGGTAGTGCAGAATAACCGCAATGAACGCACACTCATCACGAAGGGCGATGCCAACGCGGACAATGACTTCCGGCCGGTATGGTATTCGGATGTAAAAGGGATCGTGGCCTTTCACGCCCCGTATTACGGATACTTTGCCGATCTCGTCAGCAGTCTGGCAGGTAAGATCGCCGCGGGAGTGTTTGCCCTGGTGGCCGTTCTCCTCGGGATTCTCGCAGGGCTGATGAACACGCTGCAGGAAAAGGAAGCAGAAAAAGCGCAGCCGGTCCCGCAGTACGATGACGACAGAACCAGCTTTGCCAAAAGGAAGCCGGTTAAGAAAAAGAGCGGTTCCGGAGCCCTGGTTGCCCTGATGATGGCCGTGTTTCTCGGATTCGGCAGCTATGCCGCCTACAGAACGGCGGAGTCCTTTGTGGGAAGGTCGAAGACGGCAGAGGAATACGGCAGCATGGCCCAGTATGTGTCTGCGGGAAGTGCAGCCCCGCAGCCGGTGACCGTGCAGCAGGAAACCGTAAGTGAACGCCCGAAGACCCCGGTCCCCGTGATTGACTTTGAAGTTCCGTCCATTGATTTCGATGCTATCGCAAAGGACGGATATCAGAACTGCGTGGCCTGGATCTACATTCCGGACACGGCTGTGAACTACCCGGTCTTCTACAGCGGTGAGAACGACTATTATCTTCACCATACAGGCAAAGGGGAAGAGAGCGTGGCAGGCGCCATCTTCCTGGACGGCAGAAACGCCCGGAACTTCGGAGATACCCACAGCATTCTGTACGGCCATCATATGGCGGACGGCAGCATGTTTGCCGGGCTGAAGAATTACAAGGACGCAGCCTATTATCCTATGCACCGCTTCGGCGCGCTGATTACTCCGGAAGGGTACCGGATTATCGAGTTCTTCTCCGGCTATGTTGCCTCCGTGGACCAGGATGCCTGGACCATCGAATACGGCGGAGAAGAGAATTATGTTAACTGGATCAGGAGCGAATGTGGGCTTTCCTGCTTTGCGGCGGAAACCGTTCCTCTCAGCGGCGACAGGATCATTACACTCTCCACCTGTTCCTACGAATTTGACAACGCCCGCTTTATTCTGCACGGAATACTGTTTTAATCGGAAAAGCACCGCCCGGTGCTTTTTTGATATTTCTTGCGATTTGAGAGAGATTAACGCATAATACACTTTGAGGTGATTTCATTGGACAGATCTTCCGGTATTTTAATGCCTCTGAGCTCGCTGCCGTCTCCTTACGGAATCGGTACGCTGGGAAAAGAGGCCTATGCATTTGTTGATTTTCTGAAATCTGCCGGTCAGAAGTACTGGCAGCTTCTCCCTCTGGGCCCCACCAGCCACGGTGACAGCCCTTACTCCGGCACCTCCACCTTTGCCGGGAATCCCTATTATATCGACCTGAACTGCCTGATGGATGACGGTTTGCTGCGGAGGG
>JAZLHH010000033.1:0-14647 GCA_045616745.1 Candidatus Limivicinus sp.
AAATCCGTACCGGTATCGTCCGGTACATCGGCTGTTGTGCCGCTTTCATCCGGCGCAGCGGCAAGCAGCGCGATCTTCAGCTCGCCTGCTTCGTCCAGATACACCTTGAAGCGGATGTCCTCCGCCTTTTCATACAGGCTGGAGGGCGTAGCGTCCTCCGTCAGCACATAGGTGCCGCGCTTCAGATCCAGCGTTGTGCAGCCGTGGTCCGGCGTCACGAAGGAACAGGAATAATTCGCCCCGTTGATGTCTTCTCCTCTTACGGTGAGCCATGCTCCCTCCAGGGCATTGCCTTCCTCGTCCACCTTATAGATCGGTACACCCGCCACCGGAGGATCCTCCGTGACTGTGAACTTCACTTCCGGGGCAGAGCCGTTGCGGTACACGGCTTTCACTTTGTGCTCGCCCGGCGTCAGGCCGGTGAGATACGTGAGGTCAAATACAAAGCGGACCTCGTCGGCATCCATCGTATAGTTTTTCGGGTCAAGGGTCGCTCTGTCCACCTGCAGCTCTGTCAGATAATCTTTCGCCCCGTCCGCCGCGAATTCCGGGCTCAGTCTGTCGCCCTTGCGGAAGATGCTGCCGTCGCCCTTCGTAAAGCGGTATTCGACGGGCGTTTTCTCAAAGACCGCCGTGTAGTCCGCATTCGCCGTAACCGCGGCGATTTCCGGAGTCCAGCCGGTAAAGGTATAGCTGTACTCGCCATCCCCGGCCTTCTGCGGGGTTTCCCCGTCGTAGACCGGCTCGGCTTCATATTTCAGGGCGTAGATCTTGAGGATCGTCACGCCGTCCTCGTGCAGGAAGCGGATCTGATACAGCCGGTCCGTCTGCTCAAAGACAGGCCGGTAGATATGGAAGCTGTCTTCGTCGATCTTTTCAAACTTCCATTCGATGAATTCATAGTGATACAGTTCCGTGTCCTCCCGGACGGGGATGACGTCGCTCTTCGGCGTTTCTCCCTCCAGGAAGATGACGGTATCCAATATCTCGTCATGATCCCCGACGAACAGGGCCACGTTGTTGCGCTCTATCTCGCCGAAGACTGCGGTGTAGGTTGCATCCGCCTCTGCCGGAACGATCTCCTTATCCCAGCCGCGGAAATAGTAATAGTGTGTTTTCGTCGGCTCTTTCTGAGGAACTTCACCGTTATAAACCGGCAGGCTGCCGCCGGATACCTGTTCTTCCTGCAGAAGGGTATCGTCGTGGTTCACAAAGCGAATCGTATATTTATAGCCGTCGGTGAAGGTGAAGTACCCCGGCTGACCGTTCTTTCCGTCGTAGCAGGCATACCCATTGTCCGTATGCTCGGCGGAATAGGCCGTTCCCTGGCCGCCCTTCAGAGAAGAGCTACCGCCAAACATGTTCAGGCATTTCTCTGACGGCAGAGTGCGCAGATCAAAATCTGCATTGACGTAGATGGTTTCAAAATCAGTACTGGCAAACATGCCTTCGGCTCCGACGACGCTGTTGCTGCTGAAGTTGCGGATGTCCAGTTCCCTGCAGTCCTTGGCATTGGCAAACATGTAGGACATGTCCACAGTCCCGCTCGTATCGAGCTTTTCAATATGATACTCCTGAATCCGGGAATTGTTCGTCCCGGCGAACCAGTAACGCGTATACCACGGCCGCATTTCATTGAGAACGGTGACCTTCGTGATTGTGTCTGTCACCTGTTGGTTCCAGGGGACATTCGCCGCCGTTTCATAAGGCTTGTCAAGGAACAGATTCGGGGTCTGCTCGGTCCGAACACTGCTCAGGAACAGTTCGCTGGTATTCGGCAAATCGCCGGGGGCATAACCCCAATAGAGCTCTTTGTTGGGGGCCCCAAGAAACAGGCCCCGTCGGTTCGGCAGATCGGGTCTGGCAAAGGTTCTGTCCGGTTCTCCTTCCGGCAGATCCTTCAGCATCGTCCCTTCTGTGCCTCGCAGTACGTTGTCCCCGGTGAACATACCATCAGCCGTAACGTCTGTCCTGTCGGTCAGATCGAAAACCTTCTGTGTATCGACGCGGATCCATTCCAGGCTGCTGTCCCCGGCAAACATGCCGTTTGCTTTCTTCAGGGATGGAATGGTCCAGCCGTCGAGGTCCAGGTATTTCAGAGAACTGCAGTCCCTGAAGAGATTGTCCATGTCTTCCGTGCGGCTGGTGTCGATCTTGGAAAGGTCATGCAGTTCTCGGCCGGTAAATCCCTTGAACCAGTTGCTCATGTGGAGCGGCTGGATGGGGTTCAGAATCTGAACAGTATACAGAGATTGGGTACTGGGCAGATTTTCCCTCCAGGGTAACGTTGCGATTTCATATACTTTATCTTCAAAGGCATAGGGCGTATCGGCGGACTCCGCATTGTTCAGATAGATGGTCCTTTTTCCCCGCATCGGGCCGTTTCCGTCCTCATAACCCCAGTAGAGAATATGCTTTTCGGAGAAATAGCCGGGCTGCAGGGCGTCTACCTGCGCTCGGATATAGTCTTCCCCATCGAGAGAGGAATCATAGGCCGTTCCCTTTTCGCCTTTGAGGTTCCCGCAGCCGGCAAAGATTGCTCTGCTGCCCGTCTGGTCCGTCATGGCAAAGCCGTGATCGACCCAGATCGTCTTCAGATTCGTGCAGCCTCTGAACATGGCGCTGCAGGGCAGGGACTTCGCCCAGCCGGTCAGATCCAGCTCCTGCACGGCCGTGCAGTTTTCAAACATGCCCTCCACCGTCTCGCAGGCGCTCAGATCCAGAAGCTTCAGATCAAAGCTTTTCACTTTCGAAAACCCCTGGAACCAACCACGCACGCTTTCGGGAGATACCCGCTCCGTAACGACCACATTCTCGTAGACATCATGAAAACTATTGTACCAGTTGTAGTGACTGACGCCGTCCTTTGTCTCAATCGTCAGTTCATTTGGGGTCTCATCTCCTTTATGGTGAGAGATCAGAAGCGTATTATTCGCTGAAATTCCCCAGTAGACCGAATGGCTCAGGTTTTTATCCGTAAACAGGCCCGGGGTCTGCGTTCTGGGATTCGCAGGATCGATGAAATCGACGCGTGCAAGCGTCTGATTGCAGACGGAGCCTGTCAGCCTCGTCCCGCAGCCGCCGGTGAGATTCACGCAGCCGGCAAACATGTTCGCGCCCTTCGTCTCGTCGATATCAACCAGCTGAAAATCGCCCTTTGTGTAGATGACGCGCAGATTTTTGCAGCCGTAAAACATCTTGGTGCACAGCGGTTTGATGGCTGCAGCCGAATCTCTCGTAAAGCTCGTCAGATCCAGCTCCGTTACCGCGCTGCAGTTCTGGAACAGACCGTCATAGGCAAGGACCTTCTCCGTTTTCAGCTTCTGCAGGTCAAATTCTACGCAGGAGCTGAAGTCCCGGAACCAGTTGCTGAGGAAAATCGGTTCGATCTCATCCTCGATGACGACGCGCAGAATTTCCTTCTTATATTCATTCCAGGGCTGTCCGTGCCGGGCAGTCACAAACAACTCCGTGATCCGTTTGTTCACGGGGAACTGGCCTTTTTCTTTAATGTTGGTATCCGTTTCCCATTCTGTCTTGTAGATTCCGATATGCAGCGATTGATCATAATCGTAATGCCAGCCGAAGAATTCCGTTTCCGCGGTCTTGTCGTCAATCGGATTGTTCATGATGATTTCCTGAACGATCTGCTTTTCATTCGCATGCAGGAACGGGATCATAATCCAGCCGAGACGGGTATTCTTTCCGTTCACCCAGGTCAGATAAGTCATGTTCATTCGGCGGGCCATGTCCTGAATGTTCTTAAACTTGCTGTCCTTGACGGCTTTGTCATCCTTCGAGAAGCGCGAGCCTAAGCCGACCACTTTAATGCTCGGCTCTCCTTTATTCGCGTAGTTGTCACGACCGTCGTTGGCAAATACGTCCGTGGATTTATAATTATATTTTGTTTTCAGAGGATATATCCAATTCTGGAGACGCGCCATCTTTTCTCTGAGATCCAGATTATAGCTCGTCTCATACTTGGTATACATCTGCTCGGTTCCCTCACCGACCAGTGCAACCATGAATCCCCGGACTTCATCGAGCGTAGGAACGACATCACCAGGCTCCGGGATGCAGCAATAACCGCGCAGTACTTCCCGGACCTTATCCGATACTTCTTTTTTATTCTCGGCGGTTACCTGAAAATAGGCACTCTCATCGACGCGAATGTTGACGATAACCGTTTCCGACGAATGATCCGAAACAAACTTACGAATCGGCTGAACAACGTCATCAATCAGCCGCATGTGCTCCTTCTTGCCGTTCAGGACATTGTTTCCTCTTTCAAAAACCGTGATCAGATCCAGATTCCAGTCCTGCCCGCGCGTATTGTCAAAGTAGACGGGGATATCAAAGTAGCGAATACCCAGATTGAGCTGATCCTGGATCGACAGGAACTGATGAACGTCATTGGCAGCCGACATGGTCCCGGAGGTAGCCATGGAGGAATTGGTCCCGGGAATTACAAGCTGGCTGATCTGCAGAGTACCCGGAACATACTTCATCCAGGTCTTGAACAGATTATAATCGTTCCATTTAAGGACATACGGCCAGGATGTCGGCCATCCGGGCCAGGGACTGTCTGCGCCCGGCTCCTCCCCTTCTTCCGCATAGGCGGAAACAGACCCGACACAGGTCGAGCCCAGGGAGATCAGGACGAGCAGCATCGCCAGGATCCGCCTCGCCGCATTCCTCCGGAATTCTTTGTTTGCAAACATGTCATACAGCTTCATATCCAATCAACCTCACTGAAAAACGGGTATAAATATCCATTCAATACAAGTTACAATATAGTAACACATAGCTATCACTTTGTAAACACTCGTTTTGCTGCAATCGGAAGTATTTTCTTCCGGCGCAGCAAAAAACCGGCTGCAAACTGCAGTCGGTTCGGTTTTGTTTATTACGCCCTCCGGGCCTGCCATTGCCTTCCCCTGGTGGAGGCAGGCCAGTGAACAACTAAAAACTAACAGTGAACAGTTGCGGTTTAACTGCTGTGTACTCTTTCAAATATACTTCCCGGCTGTTCACACTTGGGGCAGATAAAATCACTCGGAAGCTCACCCTGATATACATAACCGCATACCGGGCATTGCCACGTCTCGCCCTGATATTCCGCCGTTATTCCCGGGGCAGCAGCCGGAACCGGCGCTTCATTCTGAGGCGCAAAGTGAACGTCGATATCATTGAGTATATCGGTATCCAGCTGACCTGCCGTTCCCATTTTATATAGAATAGTCATAGCTTCCCGGTGAGAAAGGCCGGCTTTGTAAGGACGCTCTTCAACAAGAGCCTGATAAATATCCAGGCAGGCTAACAGCCGTTCATTTTTTCCAAGCTGATCCGCCCTGTATCCGAAAGGATACCCGCTTCCGTCAAGCTTCTCGTGATGCAGGCTTGCCCAGGAAGTAATGTCCTCAAGACCTCCTACGGAACCTAATAGTTTCCAGGTTCCCATTGCATGGTTCTGAATCTCTTTATATTCCGTATTGGAAAGTTTTCCGGGTTTTTCCAGAATGTCATTGCTGATCAGAAGCTTCCCGATATCGTGCAGGGCTCCCGCGATGTAGAGCTTGTCACAGGTTTCCTTGTCACAACGGTAATACTGCCCCATGCTTTCCGCCTTTTCTGCGATTCCCATGGAATGTCTCCATGTAAAGTTGGATTTATAGTCCGTAATTCTGGCAAAGAAAGAAGCAGCTTCACGCAAGGCATCAATGGGGATTTCGTCCGATAATTCCGGAATCAAGATCCGCACTGCTTCGCGGCAGTTTTCACCGGTTATGTTCATCAGCAATTCAAAATCAATTGCTTTCATAAAAAGGTCGGCACATTGATCCGAAACCGTGCTTCCCCGTTCTTCGCCGATCCAGTCACGAATCGCTTCGAATTTTTCGTAATCCATGGTTTCCAGAGAAAACCTGACATCGACAACATCTGCTGTATGAACGAGCTGCGCATATAAAGGAACCATATCAGCCGTCAGCCCGAGAGCACCTTTTCCGTCAGGACGTTCATGATGAAACAGCACGGTTCCGCGAACCTGATGATAGAACGGCAGCTTCATCATCATTTTTTCACCGGCCACACAGTGTTCATACATATTTGTTTCATCTAAGGATTTGTTTTCATGTGAGAGTTCATCCTTCAGATATTCTGCCAGAGCGCAGTCGTGAAGGACAGCAGACTGTGTAAGCGCATAAAGAACTTCCTGAGAGTATCCGGCTTCCTTTGCCATGAAATTCGTGAGTACAGCCACTCTTTTTCCGTGATTTCTTGCCGTCTTAATAATCTCATTTTCCACACAATCCAGTGAAAAAGAAAGAATATTAAGCAATTTCGTCATTTCAATAATCATAATCTGAATCTCCGTTTTTTATGACTGATGTGCGGATATTTTCCGGCTGTTCTTCCGGCTCACCGAACAGAATCGTCATGTAGTCTCGCTTTGCCGGGATAATTCTAAGCACTTCAGCATAGCCATCTTTTACACGATAAAAAGCCTTATACTTTTTGTAGGTTACTGAATAAAAACCGGTAAACATCCCACGATATAGAAGTGGGATCCCTGAAAACGGAAACAGACGTTTCGATGAAATTTCATCTGCAAAGGCTTCAACATAACGGTCTGCTATATCGAAGTTCTTTGAAGCCTCGTAAACGCCATCCCATACGGCATCCATATCTCGCATTGCCTGCGGCGTGTACCGTACAGAACAGATCATTTTCTTTCATTCCTTCTGTCCATGAAATGATTTCTGAAGTCCTCCTCAGAAATCCAGCCTTCAGCTTCAGCTGAACGAATGCCTGCATTCAGTTCGCAAATCAGTTGAATCATGGCTTCTGCTTTCTGAAAGTTTTCTTCGTCCTTCATATCACGGATACTGTAAGCACCGTGACCGTTCCGGGTCAGATAAACCGGGGTACCGACAGCTACTTTTTCAAGAACGCTGCCGTAGTTTCTCAAATCAGATACAGGGGCAATCGTAGGCATTACCGTCATCCTTTCGATTAATTTGTAGAAATATCATAGCATAGTATTTTCGCACGTACAAGCGCTTTTCTACAAATTCGTCGAAAGAATTGTGTGATGGTGCAGCATCTGAACGGAATAGAATCCTGCACCCGGAAGCTTTTATGGCTGCTCGCCCCTATTCCCTCATTCTCCACCGGCGAACATCATTTGCGCATCCGGTCAGAGTGGCACAGATGAGGATGATAATCAGAAAACTTTTTGTCATTTTTTTCATAATATGAATCTTCGGTTTTTGGGGGTCTGCCGATAGGATTGTACTAAATTCGGTATGCTATTTCTTTTTGTCCATATACTCATGGGCAAGAAACAACTTCTCCTTTAATTGCGCTCTGCTTACGTTATTCCGCGATAAGATTTCAGCTCTTCCTGCATGGCTTCAAGCGATTCGGTCAGTTCCCGATTCTCCGCTTTCAACGCCTCCATTTCGGCTTGCGTTTTCATATAATCCGCACTTGCTTTTTTTAATGCTTCATCTTTTTCGAAAATCCGAATCTTTTGCTCGTCGTTGATTTGCTTTAATTGATTCATCTCTGTATGTATGGAATCCGGATTCGCATTTCCATACAATAAAAGCTCTGCGTTCCTGTCAACTGCCGATGCGTCTTCCCGGCAAAGCATGTCAAACTTAGCGCACACGGCTTTGTTTAAGACATCTTTAAACAGGATTTCCCGGAGTCTGCCGAAAATGCCGCGCATTATTTCATCGATGTGAAAGTGCTCCCAAACGGTCTCTGCGGGAAGGACACTGTCAATCCATGAAAAAGAGTCATACAGAATCTTAATCGCCCGATACATAACAAACAATGCCGGTAAATTCTCAAACTTCCACTCCTGATCATAAAGAACAGGCTCTCCGTTTACCATAAAGCAATTGGAAAGGGTCATATCGTAGTAGGCATTTTTAAGAATCGGACCGTAATTGACGGCTTCCGGCTCATTTTGCAGTTCGGCCGGAAAACGCAGCTCCCCGGCGGAGACAAAATCGGACGAACCCAGAATCCGTTCATAATGAGCATCCAAAATCTCCAATGCTTTTGAGCGTTCACCCTTACCGAGATATTCCAGGAATAAATCTTCGGCTGTCGGAAAGTCAATACGGGGCATTTCCAAGCATCCGCTGTTCATTTTTCCTTCAACGGCAGGATATCCCCTATTTGCAAGTTCCTGAAGAATAAGGAAGCTTTGCTCTATATGTCTCTTACCCTCCGGATACGCAGCATATTTTTCAAACTGTCCCCGATTTAAGCGAACAATCTGCCGGTATTCGCGTTTTCTCTCGACATTGACGGATGCGAAATCCACCTTGCTTAAATTCTCTGCGGCCAGAGAAGCTTCCACAAGAAAAGAGTTCGCAAAAAACGGAAACACATGATTCTCTACAATGTTATGAAACAATTTTCCTTCTTCTGCAACGAGAGGGCAAAAAGGATACAAATTAAAATAATGAATCGGTAAAACGCCTGCCGGCATTTCCTTCCGGGGAAGATAATTGTCCGAATACACCACTCTGGGAAGCTTATAGTCCGGAAGCGGATAGAAAAACTTTGTATAAGGAAAGCCGGCCTTATTCAGTAAATACTGCAAAGACGCCCGATCAAAGGTTCTGGCACGATTTTCATAATTGTGCTGATGAATGGTGCCGAAGGGGGTGCCGGTGTGATCATCAAAATCGCCGCACCAATATTTCAAACCGAAGCGATTCTCTATGGCAATCAGCACTTTGCCATTTGGTTTCAGCAGCGGAGCCAATTTTTGAAGGAACACACTGTGCGCCTCGGGATCTGAACTGATTGCACTCTGATATTCCAATACGCCGATAACAAGAATATAGTCAAATTTCCGGTCAAACGCCATTCCGGAGAAGTCTCCGACCATAATACGCAGATTATCCTTATCGGCATATCGTGATGCGATACATTCAGCCCGGCGTTTCGTCAGTTCGACGGATACAACCCGGCCGCATTTTTCGCACAAAAGGCCTGTCAAGGCGCCAATCCCTCCGCCAATTTCGAGCACATCGCTGCAGGGCTCAAAGTCATACCAATTGAGCAAAGCTTCTCTTGCATCCGACAGATGGTAAAAAACCGAAAATTCCGGATCTTCTTCGATAATGCCGTCAAATTCGGAAGAGTCTGTTTTACAGTATTCGCTTATTCTGTCTTCGACGACATCACCGTCAGAATATGCGTCTTCACCATGATAAAAACGAAAATCAATACAAGCCATATTCTTCTCCTTTTTCCGAACTTTAACAAGATTTATTATCAGACGAACATCATTTGCGCAGCAAACATCATGCACGAAGTGCACATCATATGCGCAGCATACATCATTCTTCCCCGACGGATGAGGTGTTGCATTGCCGCAGGCAAACATTCTGTTTCACCCCGCCATGTCGCCATAGCCCCTCATACCTGTTTCTTTCAGAACTTTTTGCAGGAAAATCTTTAAAAAAGTCGGCTGCGGTTGCAGCCGGTTTTTTTAACTCAGGAACTTTGCCAGTGTGGCCTTCAGCTTGTCGATTTCAATCGGCTTTGCCAGGTGTTCGTTCATTCCCGCTTTCAGGGCTTCCTGGCGGTCTTCTTCAAAGGCGTTGGCCGTCATGGCGATAATCGTAATCCCGGCAATTTCCGGATCGGGCAGCGCCCGAATGGCCTTTGTGGCTTCATAGCCGTTCATCAGCGGCATCTGCACGTCCATCAGAATCAGATCGTACTGACCGGGCACGGCAGATTTCATCTTCTCAACGGCAACCGTGCCGTCCTCCGCAGTGTCGATGACAAAGCCGTCCTCTTCCAGGATTTCGCAGGCAATTTCCCGGTTCATCTCGTTGTCTTCCACCAGCAGAATCTTCTTCCCGGTGAAATCATACTTCTTTTCCTCGGCTTCCGCCCCGGCAGACGCACTGCAGCATCTGTTCAGCACATTGTGCAGATCTGACGGGAACAGCGGCTTGGAAACGAAGGCGGTAACGCCGGCTTCTCTCGCTTCAGCTTCAATGTCGGCCCAGTCATAGGCCGTCAGGATAATAATCGGGGCCTCATCCCCTACCACCTGACGAATCCGGCGGGCGGTTTCAACGCCGTTCATGTCCGGCATAATCCAGTCGATAATGTAGACCCTGAAAAGATCGCCGAGGCTGACAGCTTCCTCCGTGCGGATCACTGCCTCTTTCCCCGTCGTGCACCACTCGCTGCGCATTCCGGTATCGCGGAGCATCTTCGCAATGTTCCGGCAGGCAGACACGTCGTCATCGACCACAAGGCCCTTGAGGCCTTCCAGTTCGGCAATTCTGACGGGTTCGTCATTCCCCTGTGCCCGGCGGAACTCGAAGTTCAGAATCGTCTCCGTGCCTTCGCCCTCTTTGCTGTTGATTTCAATGGTTCCGCCCATCATGTCCACGATGTTCTTCGTGATTGCCATACCCAGGCCCGTGCCCTGAATGCCGGAAACCGTGGAGGTCTGTTCTCTGGTGAATGGGTCGAAGATCGTCTTCAGGAACGCCTCGCTCATGCCCATACCGTTGTCCTTGATCCGGAATTCATACTTTCCGTAGCCGGATTCGGTGACGCCGGTCTCCTTCACCCGCAGGGATACCGTACCGCCGGGCTGGGTATACTTGATAGAGTTGGAAAGAATATTCAGCAGTACCTGATTGAGTCGGAGCTTGTCACAGACCACAAACTGGTCGGTGACGTCCGTATCCATAAAGAAATCCAGCTGCTTGTTGCTGATGTCCGCCTGGACAATATTGCGCAGCATGTGCAGGATTTCTCCCAAGTCCTCGTCCTTCTCTGCGATGCTGACCTTGCCTGACTCGATGCGGCTCATGTCGAGCACGTCATTGATGAGACTCAGCAGATGCTCGGAAGACTGGGCAATCTTTCCGAGATAGTCCTGAACCTGGGCCTTGCTGTCAATATGGCTGGCGGCAAGCCCGGTATAGCCGATGATGGCATTCATAGGCGTGCGGATGTCGTGGGACATGTTGTTCAGGAAGGTCGTCTTGGCACGGTTGGCGCTTTCGGCAAGAGCCAGAGCCTCCTCCAGTGCCGTCTGCTGATTCTGAAGCTTTGCATTCAGCGCATCCGTAACTGCCTTTTCCTCCAGCTCGTGCTGCTGCTGTCTGGATCTGACAGTAAATGCGAGAACAGCGGCAAGCGCAAGGACAACGACACCGAGAAGAAGACCGGCAATCCGCAGCAGGTTCCCTGACTGGGCATCAAAAACGCTTGAGGGAACCGCAGAAACAAAATACCAGTCAACATCTTCCATCGGGGTGAAGACAAGATAGTACTCCTCCACCGACTGTTTGCTGATCTTCGCATCCGCGCGCGCAGTAGTAGTAGTAGTAGTAGCGAGCGCTTCGCGGAAGTCTTCCACAGAGGCATAATTCAGTACGCCCTCAAAATCCGCGAAGAAATTGTCCCTGTCCATGAAGCTGTGGCTGCGGTTGATGTTCAGGATATAGTTTCCCTCTGCATCGATAACCGAACTGAAGCCCTTGCCGTCGTAAATCTCCATCTTGAGTTCATTTTCAAGATTGGCCGGACGAACGAAACAGCAGAGATAGCTGCACGTATGACCTTCAACTTCCAGAGGCCTGATCCTGACACCGTAGAGAAGGAATTCTCTGCGCTGATCGGGAATATTATCTGCCGTGTTATCAAACCGGCAGACGAACTGCTCCCCGCTCTCTGCACAGACTTCTGCAAGGTCAGGCCTGTTTTCAATGACGTTATTGCTTGAAAACATAAAACCGTCATCCGATACGAGCGAGATTTTGTCCGCATTGTCCAGAAAATCGGAATCCGTGTGCAGAAGGTCTTTTATTTCCGTATCGTCTTTTCTGTTCCAATAGTGGATGTCGTCTGCAACTTTTGCAAGCGTATTCAGCCTGGATGCAATTGAGCTGTTGATGATTGTTACGTCATGCTCTGCCAGCTCTTCAATATGCGCGGAATTGATCGCATAAATCGCCCTGTCATATGCTCTGTTTCCTATCAGCAGCACGGCTGCAACGAGCACGACAAAGACGACCGCAACAATAACAATCATCCGAATCGGATGATCCGTAACGGTCTTATTTTTTATTTCGGATGCTGTATTTATCTTGTCCTTATCCATGCTTTATCCTCCGAAGAGAAACAGGAGTGTTATTCGTGCAGTCTGGAATTGGAATAACCCTCTTCGATTGCCGCATTGCAGTCGGCATCAAGACCTGCGGCTGCTGCCGCTGCCGTTTCCTCTCCGGTGAGCAGTGCGTTGATATGCGGCCAGAACGCGGCTCTTACGCCCAGCCAGTTCGGATTGTTCATCTGATAGTCAATAACATACTTATTGTTCTCGGCAAACATTTCGCCCATGAACACTTCACTGCCGTGGCGCTCCGCCGTACCCTTGGAGCAGGGAATGCCGCCGGCGGAATAATCAAGCCACTGCTCGTTTTCATAGATGAACTTCAGGAATGCCTTGGTCACTTCAAGCTTCTTTGCATCCCCGTTGTCAAATGCCATAAAGCCGGTAACAAAGGTAGAGCAGGCACCTTCCGGATTCGCTGCCGGGAAGTTCACATAGCCCCTTTCAAAATCATAGACCTCATACTGCTGTGCCAGTGCCGTATTGAAAAGTCCGAAGGCAATCTGGTCGTTGGCAAACAGCGACGTACAGTCATTGATTTCCATGTCCTCGCAGTTGGCAGGATAATAGCCCTTGTCATAGTTGTCCTTGATCCACTGAAGACCTGCGATGCCTTCGGGCGTGTTCAGGCGGAATCTTCCGTTTTCATCAAAGAAGTCGGAACCCTTTACGCGAAGCTGCACCATCGTATGCGTATCGCCCTGATTGTTCCTGGCATACATGGGCATAACATACTGATTTTCTCCGAGGTTTTCGGCCAGGGCGGCGAAGATGACTTCCCAGTCCTCCAGACTCCAGCCCTGAATCTCTTCCTGATCGGAGATGTATTCATCAAGGCCGCATGCGCGGAACATATCCTTGTTATAGCAGAGAACATTCTGCAGATTCAGGTAAGGCAACAGATAGGTCCTGCCGCCGATGGAGGAGACGGACCACATGCTCTCGTCAAAGTCTGCGCGGATGGCGTCCGTGATTATATCGTCCAGCGGCGCTGCATATCCGTCATGGACATAGCCGGAAATATTGAAGTATCCGCCGTAGAGCAGGTCCACCGCTTCCTCCGTGCCGTAGCAGTCGGTAATGGCACCGTCATAACCGGTCTGTTCAAAAACGATGACGTCGGAGGTGACGTCATATTTGTCATACTGAGCGGCAAAAGCGTCCCAGGCCTTCTGCAGGAACTGATCCGATGATTTGATTTCAGAATCCGTCACACATTCCATTGCAAGAACGGGGACTTTCATAATAACATTTACACTTTCCTTTGCGGCGGGCTTCCCGCAGCCGGCCAGAACACCGGCAGCCATCACGAGCACCAGAAGGACGGATAAGAATTTTTTCATAGTGACCTCCAGATTTCGGAATATCAATACAGATATAATATTTTTGATATTTTATCATAACCGCTCACACGCTTCAATGCTTACCTGCAAAAAAACGAGGCACAGATAAAAATATTTCTTTTATTTTTTCTCTGACCACCCTTGACGCAGGCGTGTCCGGTTGGTATAATGAACCGACTTTTGGAAAGGGAGCGGACTGCCTTGAGAAATTCTGTGTTCAAAAGCGGATACACCTGTCAGAATTTCCCGGGCACAGTGTTTCTCTCTTCCGGTTTCTCTGATTATTTCGGCAACGGTATTATCATCGGCTGACCCGCTTTTTCGGGCCGGCTGTTTTTTTAGGAGTTTTTTATGGAAAACTGGAAAAACGTTCAGATACAGCATGAGTTTTTCGATCAGGGTGTTTCCTGCTACCGGCTGACGGGCGGCAGCTTCCTCAATGAATATTACATTGTCTCTGAGGCAGAAACCCGCAAGCTCATGAATTCCCCGGAGGTGGTGGGGTACGAGGTCTACCGATGCATGCTCAATCCCACCTGCCAGATGCTCTACCATCTCAAGGAGGCCGGCCGGATCTCCTCTGCCAATATTCTGTCCATTCTCCGCGGCGCACTGAACTACCCCATTGAGGAGGCCTGCTACACGGAGCACATCCGCGTGCACGATATCAGCTTCCTCTCCAGTGAGCGTGTATTCGAGAACGGCAACGTCAGCGGGCTTGACATCAAATACAACAAGCTCACGCTGGTACCCGGCAGCAGTCTGCTCATCGGCGACATCATCGCCTCCGGCGAGACGCTGGTGCACTGCCTGCGCTACGTGCTGGACTTTTACCGGCTCCACGGAAACCGGCTGCGCAATATCATTTTCTTTACCATCGGCGGGCGTCAGGGGCTGGAGGTGCTGGAGCAGCTCACTGCCGAAATCCGCGAGTACTGGCCGGAATTTGAAGGCTTCATCACCATCTTCTATGAGGGCATCTTCAACTGCTACGAGCCGGGAGACGCCGGCGTTTCCGGCATCAACCGGGCTCTCATCGACTTCTACTGGAAGGGCGGCATCGTGTCTCCGGAGTTCCGCCGCCAGACGCTCTCCCGCCGGGACCCGCTGTTTGAAAAGTGCACCA
>JAZLHH010000034.1:0-5526 GCA_045616745.1 Candidatus Limivicinus sp.
TATTCCTTGTCCAAAAAAATACTCTCTAGGTGTCCAAAAAAAGCGGTATTCCGACCTCACCCACCGCAAGCGGTCCCCCCGTCTCGCTGCGGCTCGGTCCCTCGCGGCTCTGACAGTCCCCCGGACTGTCATTCACTACCGCTCGGCCGCTTCGCTACCCCGTGAGGGGAGGGCTTGGATTACGGTAAATGATTCTGTATTTTTTCGCAAACGGATTGGAATCTTTGATTCACATCTGAATTAGCAAAACGTAAGACTTTCAGTCCCAAAGATTCCATTACGTCATCCCGGATGTGGTCATATTCCATTCCCTCTTCCGTGAAATGTTGAGAACCGTCCAACTCGATTACCAGCTTGGCAGCCGGAATATAGAAATCCGCAATATAGCCTTCTATAATCCTTTGTCTTTTTACAGTTACAGGCAAAGTTTTTAAAAAATCATACCAAAGATGGCTCTCTTCCGGCGTCATGTTCCTTCGCAAAACCTGTGAGAAGGGCTTCAAGTTCTTCTTATGCCATGTTCTTTCCATCATATAAAACTCCTACTAAGCCTTCCCCTCACGGGGAAGGTGCCCGAGCCAGAGTGTGGGCGAAGGGCGGATGAGGTCGCAATATCAGGCAGTGCCTGAACCTTGTAAATACACCGCAATGCGGTATTCCGACCTCACCCACCGCAGCGTCAAATGCCGTTTCGTATCGCTTATTTCCAGGCTGCTGACATCCGGGGGGTGTTTTGATTTCTGTTTACAGCATTCCTGCCATATAGACGGGGATATACGTGATTCCGTCTTCCACATGCAAGACCGCAGGCAGAAAAATTGCGCAGGAATCGATTTGCGAATTGAAACATCTTTTGCTGTCAGATGAACATGACCATATAGTGCGGAAGAGTAATCTTTCCTTCCGACTCTCCGACATTTCCGTCAACGAACTTATAGGCTGCAGGCGGTGAATACCTTCTGATAAATGCGTTCAAAGAGACAGTTGGATTGTTACCCGCTTTTACTTCTACCGGAACAACTGCTCCGTTCTTTTCGAGCAGAAACTCGAGTTCGTGGCTGTCATCGGGGCGATAATAGTACAGTTCATATCCTCTCTTAATCAGACATTCGGAAATAATATTCTCGTAGATTCCACCTTTTGCGCTGCCGCGGATGGAGTTGTCCAGAATGCTTTTTTTGACATCAAAACCGTACATTGCACACAGAAGCCCCGTGTCATTGATATACAGCTTGAACTGTTCCGTTGAAGCATAAGCAGCCAAAGGAATATATGCTTCCCGTATGTTGCTGCACACATGAACGAGGGCTGAATCTGCCAACCATTGCACGCTTCCTCCGTATTTCTTGGCAGTTTTTCCGCTTTCTACCGTTGCATACTGGAATTTCTTCAGTTCTTTTGCAAGCTGCCGGGGAATGGCATCGTAACAATTCCGAACTTTCACCTTCTCAGCCCCCCTGGCATGCTTGGAGATATCAAATCGGTAGTTCTCGAGAATTCGCTCCTGAATCTGAGATACTTCATTGAAATCGTGATTTCGAACGTATGCCGAGACCGCCTCCGGCATGCCGCCGACAACAATGTATTCTCTGAACAGAGACTCGTACTTCCTGTTTATATCGGCTGGAACCGGACTGAGCGTATCATAATATTCCTTCAGAAATGCTACAGCATTTTCACTGTATCCCTCCGCCCAAAGAAACTCTTCAAAGTCCAGAGAGTACATGGTAAGGAAGTCTTCATAGCCGGTAGGAACAGAAAGCGGTTCCTCTACATCCGGATCCCCGTCTTCCGCATAGGCAAGTCCCAAAAGGCTTCCGGAAGAAACAACATCAAATCTCCCGTCTTCTGACAGAAATTTTACTGCCGTCCGTGCGTTACCGCAGTTTTGAATCTCATCGAGAAAAATCAGGGTTTTGCCGGGAATCAAACGGATATCCTGAATCTGTGCAGACATACGCTTGTAGATTTCCTCGGCCGACAAATCTCCGGAGAAAATATTCTTTAATTCCTTCTGTTTTATAAAATTGATTTCAACATAGGAGCTGTATTCCGCTTTGCCAAACTGACGGATCAGATAGGTTTTGCCAACCTGTCTCGCACCTTTTACCATAAGACATTTATGATTTGGGCTGTTCTTCCATCTCAGCAAATCACTATAGGCTTTCCTCTTCAGCATACCGCGCCTCCTTGCCAATATGTATACAGAGTATCACAGTTTCCCGGGTTCTTCAAGGAAAAAGGAATAAAATCGGATATTGAAAATCGCGAAAAAGGAATAAAATCGGATATTGAAAATCGCGAAAAAGGAATAGAATCGGAGGTTGGAAATCGCGAAAAAGGAATAAAATCAAAGGTCGCGGTGCAAAAAGCACCCTGCATTCAGGGTGCCTGCTCCGGTACAAATCCGCAGTATTAATCTTTTAAACAGCCAATGGGCACAACATACACACCGTCGTTCCGGCGGTAGGCATAATCCCCTGTTCCGGTAAGTACCATGAGGAAGGACGGGCTGTTCATTGCCTCTGTATCGATTTTATTTTCCATGGCAATCAGGCTTGCGGCTCCTTCTTCGATCAGCTTCTCTCCGCCCAGCTTGATTTCAATTAGCCCGTATTTTCCGTTCCGCAGATGAATCACGGCATCACACTCCTGGCCGGCCTTATCCCGGTAATGGTATACCCTGCCATCCAGCGCATCGGCAAACACACGCAGATCCCGAATGCACAGCGTCTCAAAGAGGAATCCAAACGTCTTCAGGTCATTCAGCAAATCCTGCGGTCCGATTCCCAATGCCGCTGCCGCAACAGACGGATCAATATAATACCGGGTGTCCGAGGAACGGATGGCCGTTTTTGAACGCAAATTCGGATTCCACGCAGGCATATCCTCGACAACGAATATCTTTCGCAGCGCATTCAAATATAACGCAACTGTATCTTCACTGATAGCGTTCTCATCATTGGGCGCAATGTCTTTTACGAGAACCTTATTCGATACCTGCGTCCCCTGGTTTCTTGCATAGGAACGCATCAGTCTGCGGACACGTTCCGGGTTTTTTTGCACATGATCTGCCCGGTTAATATCTTCCCTTACAACGGCATCATAGTAATCCATAGCCTGATCCAATGCAATTTCATCCCGCATATCGACAGCCTGCGGCCACCCGCCGCGGCAAACAAGAAATGCCAGACGTTCGATATCCAGCGAGGAGTCTGCATCCACCGCAGCTTCCCCATTGAAAAGTGCCTTCAAACTGACCTCTCCGTTGGAGTCTCCCGACTCATACAAACTCATCGGACGCATCGTCAGCCAGGTAAAACGCCCCGTTCCGGAATGCGTAACCTCTTTGCTGTCTGCCGGCACAGCAGAGCCGGTAAGCACAAATTGGCCCAGCTCTCCCCTGTGGTCAACCTCAAAACGAATCGCATCCCATAATTTGGGGGCGAGCTGCCATTCGTCAATCAGCCTCGGCACTTCCCCCTTCAGCAGCCGTTTGGGGTTCATCTCGGACATGGCGAGGTTCTGTTCTTTTTTCTCCGGGTCATCCATGTACAGAACACTGGAAGCAATCTGCTCGGCAGTAGTCGTCTTCCCGCACCACTTTGGCCCTTCAATCAAAACTGCACCTTTTCCCTCCAGTTTCCGCTTCAGAATATCGTCTGCAATGCGTTTTCTGTACTTCTTCATCCGTAATCACCTCAGTTCTTTTCCTGAAGTATACAATAAAATTATCGTTATTTCAACAGATTTCCGGCATTTGGCCGATTTTTACTCCGGCATTTGGCTGGATTTTACTCCGGCATTTGGCTGATTTTTACTCCGGCATTGTACCAGTCAAGAAAAGTAGACACGAAAAATAATATTTTAAAGATTGTATTTTCAAAAGTGGACACCAGCCACATTTTTACAGAGTTTGCTTTTTCAAAGGTAGACACAGGAGATATTTTTTCGCGAAAATCGTTTTCAAAAGTGGACACGGCCTGCTGAATGGGCAAAAACTGTGTATTTACAAGCATTCTGAGCCTCGGTTGCTCTCGGAAACCAAAATGAAAAGTAGACACAGCCCGGTGCTATTTTTCAGTGCTTCGCCGCTTTTGTACAAACTTGGGTTCTGTACTCAATATGCGCTGCGAGAAAGTGTCTTTGTGTTCCATCTCTCCCCGGTAGAAACGCTTGCTGTAATTGTCCGGCGTATCGTATCCAATGGCAAAGCACGGGCGCTGTCGGTTGTAGAAGTCAACATAGCGGCGCAGGACATCCTTGACAGCTTCCCTTGAGCGGCATTCCTCCAACCGAAAATCAATATAAAGCTCTTCTTTTATCCAGCCGTTCAACGCTTCATTGACCGGGTTATCCGTCGGCTTGCCCGCCCGAGACATGGAACGGATAATGTTGCTGTCCTGAATCAGCTCATTATACGCTTTGGAAGAATACACCGAACCTTGGTCAGTATGGATGATGGTCGGCTCCTTCTTGCCGCGCAGCATCTCTACCACATCTGCAAGGCCATCTAAATACTGCTCCCGGCCTCCTCTGCGTTCTGACAGTTTCCAGGTAAGGATCTGTTTGGTGAACACATCGAAATAGAGCGTCAGCTCCAGGTAGAATATCCACGGCTTCAATACTGTCATATCTGACACAATGACCTGACGAGGCCGATCCACGGTTTCCCATGTTGTAAAAATGAGATTTGGATATAGATCCCGTTCTTTCCGCGGCCGATAATGAACCTTATGCTTTGTTTCCGACTGGATTCCCAAATAGCGAAAAGCCTTATAAATATAGTTGTCGCTGCACGGTTGACCATAGTTTATTCTCAGGTAGGCAGCTACCCAACGGTAACCGTGGGATGGATGTGCGCTGTGTACTTCAGACACCAGCGCAATTACTTCTTCTCGTCTTAGATCTCTCCGGCTTTTGTCCCGTTTCTTCCATTTATAATATCCGGAGCGACTGACGCCCATGATCTGACATAGATCCTGAACATCGTAATCTCTGGAAAGAAGCTCTACGATTTCGAATTCTTCGGCTTTAAGCGAATATACTCCCGTTCCCCAGTATCCGTCATCTGCACGGCATAGTTTTTTTAAGCCGTTCGTTCTCTATCCGCAGCTTGAGTATTTCTCGCTTGTACGATTCCTCGGTTCGGTCGATTCCTTCCGGGAGAACTTCCTTGATCTCACTATCCGCCCGGGCAAGGCCTTCCAGTCCACCCTCTTCATACTGCTTGAGCCATTTCTTGAAGGATCCAGATGTAATGTTATGTGTTTCGCAAAACGTCTGCATTTTCAGCTGCGGATTGCTCTTGTACTGCCGGATCAGAAATTCCTTCTCCAACGGATTCAAATGTTTTGACATAAAGACGATCTCCTTTCCGGTAGAATACTCGTCTCTATGATACCCCACGGAAAGACTTTTTTCTACCTTTCCGTGTCTACTTTTATGATAGCATCATACTTGTACCAGTTGCCCTTCTTGAACGTCATCTCCAGAAGCTCCGAAGCGATTGGCTTGCTGACAACA
>JAZLHH010000035.1:0-2407 GCA_045616745.1 Candidatus Limivicinus sp.
AGGCCTCACGGTGGACCGTGAGGGCTTACTGTTTGTAATTGTCAGTGGGTGCGGGCTATCAGACCGGTGAACATTTTCTTCATCTCATTCTCAGTATAGATGTCCCCGCCCTTCAGGTTGAAGTCATATCGGCATCGGAAGGAGCTGCGGCAGGCAGCCGGGTTGCTGACCAGGATATGGATAGAATGTCCCATCGGGGGGCGCGGCAGTCCTGTCTGTCAGGATGGCGCCGTTGAGATCCCAGTCTGCGAATAAACAGAATGCAAAGGTTCCGCCATCGGGTGGGATCTTTTTGAATAAGGCCGTGGCTGCGCAAAGCTGTTCGATGTGCCGGAACACAGAAGATGAAAAACAAGGCAGATATTGTTGTAAACGAAAAACTGATAGTCAACTGGAATTGTCTTGAGGCAGGTAAGAAAAAACGTAGAATATCCATATAATGACAGACGGGACACATTGATAACATGACGACCTGCATACAGAATTGTCTCTGATAAGCTTATTGACAGCCAATGCTTGGATGATATAATAGAAATGGTATCAAAAATACAGAAAAGAGGAAAACAAAATGAAGAAGAAAACCATGATTATTGTTGCGGTTCTGACAGTGCTTGCCATGTTTGCGGCGGCCTTCCCGGAGGTCATTATCGCCAAAGCTGACCCCACAAGAGCAACATCGACAGCGACAATTGACACAACACAGGACATTGTGTACGGATCGTATAAAACGGCGATTAATACGGCGAAAGGTTTTTATTCCGGAACAAGTTTTCTTCTTTCGGATGGCATGATGCAGGTAGGTATCTTGAATTCCGCCGGAAGCAGTATGGGATATGTTAATGTGGCTAAGGATTCGACTCAGGAACGGTATACAACCATGAATCTGACCGGCGGTAATAGCTATCGGGTAAGACTGCGTGGATGGTATAAAGCGATTGGAACCGGGTATGCGGTAATTCCGTAAGGATTATGGGGCAGTTTGCGGAAGCAGACCGCCCCTTTTCACGGGTCCTACCGCGGAAGTAGTTGCTTATGGATCCATGGGCAGAATGATTCGTTCACTTCAAGGAAGAAAGGATAGGAAAGAATGAATAAACAGCGATTGCTGATCTTTGCAGGGATCATTGCTGCGGTTGCATGTGTCGTTGTTGTTTTTACTGTTGTTGTACCTATGCTGGAGAAACAGCCGGACAGTGAGGACGATTTCCTTATTCCCGAGATAACGCAGGCAATGGAAGCCGAAGATTCAGAGGAGACGGCAATTCCTCTCACATCCGCCATGAAGGAAATGGAAACGGAGTCGACGGTGACGCCGGAGGAAACCAAGGCGGAGGAGATCTCCGAGACAACAATGCAGAAAACGGGATCGGAAGAGCCGAAGCCGCATGAAGATCGTTCCTGGGGAGAAAAAGCCTATGCTAAACATGCCGTCGCGTTTGTGGACGAGCATACGGAGCAAAGGGAAGATCCGGCACTTCTGGAGAAGCAGAAGGCAGGGCTGCAGGATATATCCGTAGGCGGCAGTGTGCTGTTCGGCGTGTATGAGCAGGACGATGATACGAAAAACGGACCGGAAGAAATCGAGTGGCTGGTGCTGGATAAAGACGAGAACGGACGGTATCTGCTGCTGAGCAAACTGGTGCTGGATATGAAGCCGTATTACGCGGAATATTCACCTATTGCGACCTGGGAGGGGAGCACGGTACGCTCCTGGCTGAACAGCTCGTTCTTGAACGAAGCGTTTCCCGTATCGGAGCAGGCGCTGATTCCGGAGGTACTGGTCGAGAATACCGGCAATGCCAAGTATGGCACATATGGAGGAAACAATACACAGGACCGGTGCTTCCTGCTTTCGGCGGAGGAGGGCTACCTGTATTTGCCCACGGATGAAGCAAGAATGGCCGGCTTTACCGAGAAGGTGAACCGTCTGAAGAACTATATTCGGGAAAGAGGCAATGATACTACGGCATGGCTGGTCCGCACACCCGGGCCGTACACGAATATGGCAACAGCCTTCGCCTATGACGGGGAAGGCCCTTATGTGGAAGACTATACCTTTGAAGAGATCATCGAAAAAATCGAAAAGGATGAGTCACTCTCTGAAATGCAGAAGCAGGAAGAAATTGAAGCGGTCAAAAACGGAACGATGCACATACACCGCGGCGGAAGGGCCACCGGCGCGCCTCAGTTTCTCGCCGTCGGCATACGCCCTGCGCTGTGGGTGGATATCAGCGGATTGAGGTAACAAGACCCCATGCATAAAGTAAGGCCTCACGGTGGACCGTGAGGGCTTACTGTTTGTAATTGTCAGTGGGTGCGGGCTATCAGACCGGTGAACATTTTCTTCATCTCATTCTCAGTATAGATGTCCCCGCCCTTCAGGTTGAAGTCATATCGGCATCGGAAG
>JAZLHH010000036.1:0-2271 GCA_045616745.1 Candidatus Limivicinus sp.
GAGATTTTTCCTCCGTGAGCGCGATCAGCTTCATCATCGCTTCATCCGCGTACATCCTGGGCGGCTGTCCCTCGTCCAGTTCAAAGGCCCAAAGACCGATATTGGCCTTTCTCAAAATATCCGAAGATAAGGCAATGGTCCCCAATTTATCCATAGCGCTACCTCCCCATACTGTCAAGTATTAAATCGTTGATTTCTCGAACTTTTTTCGCGTCCGGGGCAGTGGGAATTCCAACAGAAGAGGCACGGCTACAGACAGTTTCCTGCATCAAGTGCGGAAAATAGCTGTTTTTTGGTGCAGCAACCACGCCGTCTGCACAGCGGTTGTGTCTCCCAGTCCTTGCTACGGCTGCGAACCTCCCGTATCCAACAGGGTCCTTGCCCTAACTTCCTTCGTCCCGCCTATCCATAGCCTGGGCGTCAGCGATGCTCCCTTTCGGGGTCATGCCCCATGGTGACTGCTTTGCTGACATCCGACCCGTCTGTTGAAGTCCCCATTGCCCCGCATAGCACCCGATCGGGTGGACGCTATCTATGTGGAACAGTCGTTTAAGTCTTGGTAGTTCTGCTTGCTGGGTGTCCCAGAGCCCCTGGAAGGCTTGGGAGCGTAGCGAGCAAGCCTTCCAGGGGCTCGCGCCGCATCTCCCAGCTCTCGTCAGGCCGCGTTCTTGTCCGTTCCTGGCCGTCTAATGTCCGTCAGCAACCTGACCGGATCATATTCCGTACCATTCTTCATAATCCCGTAGAACACCCGTATAATCTTTCCGGCGATAGCCATCAGTGATTGCATCTTTTTCAGTGGATTCTGCTCTCGCGTCGTATAGTGCTCGTGGAGCATCTTCATTTCCTTGTTACTTTTCACCATGCTCATTGCTGCACGGAACAGGATCATCCTCAGCCGCTTGCGTCCCCGACGACTGATTTCGCTCCGTCCGTTGTGTTTCCCGGAATCGTCCGGAGTGACCACCGCAAGGCCTGCTAATTTCTGGATCTGCTTGGGGTCCGTGAAGCGGCTCAGATCGCCAACTTCAGCAAAGAACCCAGCCACGGTAATGAACCCTATACCCTTGATCCGCAGCAGCCGTTCTGCTCCGTCGATCTGGGCTACCAGTTCCTCCAACATAACCTGCATCTCGGCCAGGTGCCGCGTGACAAGCTCATATTCCTCCAGCATCTGCCACAAATCTCTGCGGACAGCGTCTCCGCCTTCTCTGCCGGTGCTCCGCTTCGCTGCAGCTACCAGGGTCTCTGCCCTCTTCATGCCTGCAGCCTTCGCTTTCGCACCACGCCAGAGCTGGTTGATTCCGTCCGTTCCGAGTTTCAGGACATCCGCCGGTAGAGGAGCTATCCTCAGCACCATCATTCCGGTCTTTGCTCCGGGATTCTTGTATACTTCCCGGTATTCCGGAAAGTAGATATCAAACCACCGTGTGATCCGATTCTCAAGCCGCACCTTGGTCTCCGTCAGTTCGCAATACCGGCCGTACGCCGTCCGCAGCTCCGCATAGATGCCTTCCGGCACATAGGGGATGATATACCGCCCTTCCGTGACCAATTTGGCGATCACTCTCGGATCTTTGTGGTCATCCTTACGCTGCGTATTATCATCCATTTCCTTGCTGTGCTTCACGTGCTGCGGCGCCACCATCACGAACATTATTCCCAGCGACTTGAGAAAGTCTGCAAAATTGTACCAGTAATGGCCTGTCGGCTCGAAGCCTACGATAACTTCCTTTACGCCATACATCAGCACATAACTCTGCATCCATCCCTGGAACGCTTCAAATCCATTCGCGTTGTTGCCGAACTTGAAGTCTTTCGGGCTGTACTCGATCCCGCGGTAGTTGAACACCCTTGCGTGATGGCTTTCGCTTCCAATATCAACTCCAATCACCAATGTCTTTTCAGTCACTTGCTCGAGCTTCTGATTCTGCGTATAATGCATCTTGGTACCCTCCAGTCGTTTGAATCGCGCTGTTCCCGGCCAAGAGATCAGCGATTCAATTCTACTGTGGGGTACTTTCATTTGCAACTCGGCCTGCTTCTCAGCGGTCTCTTACATCATACAGGAAGCTCCCTTCTAATTCTAATACTACAAAATATATTATAAGCAAAATAGTCAATAAACGCAACACTTATTGCTTCACCTGTTTATATATTGACGTAACTATTCGATTATGTTATTCTTTAAGTATGAAAACGTTACCGATAATAAATCAGTATATTCCGAGGTGAATGAATGAAGGTCTATACGATTAAGGACATCGCAAG
>JAZLHH010000037.1:0-13620 GCA_045616745.1 Candidatus Limivicinus sp.
AACTTTGTACCGGTTTTTCCCTCATCGATATATACATCTACCAGTTCCCATCCTTCATGGCGGCTAATATATTCACGATAATAATCCGACATTGATTTAAGACTCTTAAGCTGAGCCTCTTCCTTCGTACTGACTCTGCAATATGCCGCCACTAAAAGCGGAGTGGTCTGTTCAACCACCCCGCTAAGCTTTTTTGTAGGCTTAATAATTTCAACACTGTTCATTGCGCGTTCCATTTATCCTTTCTCTTATTGATTATACGGTTGCACACTTCCGATGTCAACCAAAAGATCCGAGGTAACATGATAGTGTTTTTTAATGCTGCGCTCGACTTCATCACACTGACGTTCAGTTAAAATGCCGGCTGCTCTGGTTCTTTGCAGCATGGCCATCTCTATACTGTAATCCAGCAGGTTTTTCGCTCCTTTGTCAAAAGTTTCTTGTACATTGTTATTCATACATCCTCCTTTTGACGAAAAAAAGGAATGAAGCCAAGCTAACATCTTTAGATCAACATTATTATCAACTCATCTTTCATTCCTCCTCTCGTCTTTAATTTGGCATAAGTATGAAAGACAAGTATCATTCATAATTTGCAGCTTATATTCCTGCTTAAATCTCAGCTTATAATCAGGTTTAGTGTCAAAATTTATGGTCGTTCGAACGTATTTCCATAGCAAAACGAACCTGTTTATAGTCAAAAAAATAACTTCCAGACAATTTGTCCAGAAGTTTTTCATAGTTCTAGTGCTATTAGAAGTTTATTATTGATCGATGCACAATTTATGCCACAAAAAGCATATTACATATATCTCCTTATAATGATGAAATATATTACGAGCTAGAATAATCGATGATTATAAGTTTTTAAAAAGCTGTACTCGTTCATACCGACCTTCGTTGAAGCCAGTCGCCAGATCATAGCCATTACAAGGGCCTGAGCAAATGAAAGCTGAACATCGGGATAGCATGTAAAGTGCATAAAAATAGTTGACAGTACTTTCAGCCACACTCCTTTCATAGTCGGAAGCACGTTTCTCTTCCAGTTCCGAAAGCAGCATATGGCCGGCTAGATCCGACACACTGTGGCGTTCCTGTGCAATCACACAAACGGTTGTCCCGAATTCATCCCGCATACGGTTCAGAATGTCGATGTCCTCTGTGGCAAGGAAGATTCCTTCATATCCGTAACTGTCTATCCATTCGTGAATGAATGGAATCATATCGTCAACACCTGCCATCTTCCGTAGCCCGTCTTTATGAACTATGAGATAATCCGTCCCGCGGATAAGGACACCCAGTATTCTTCTGCTACCAATAATCGTATCGGCATATTCCTTCATATCACTGCGAAATTTATCTCCGAGAATGGAAAGACTCATCTCCGGCTTTACCCAGTCAAGAAACATAGTGGCAGCAAGTGTCGACATTTGAGGAAAGAAAATGGTATTGTCGTCATTCGCCTCCGAGTTCTGCAGCCTCAGATTGAAATGACTCTCCAGGAAAGCAACACTGAAATGCCCAATCTTTCCTTTCCGTACCACCGGAGTCAAACCAATTTTAGATAATGCTTCCCTAAATCTGTACAGATTGTTAAGAACACTTCCTATTCCTGCTCCTTCATCTATAACCAGTTCCGCAAATCTGACTCTCTCAGGATCAAAAGCCCCCTGCCCTTGTAGGAAAAATACATTGTGAAATGCATTGACCGGTCCTATGCTATGAAAGCTGACATCAAAGACATCATCATCAGAAACATCCCCTATAATCAGCACGTCCTTTTCAGGCCGGATTTTGCTCTCTTCAATACAGGGAATTTCTTCTTTGAAAAACCACTGCATGCGGCTATCCGTCGTGAAAAGACTAAGCTTAGTATAGCGGAGAATGACCTGAGCAAGAGCCACTGTGTACTCATTTACGCTGCGGATGACAACAGTAGTGAATATGCGGAAAAAGAGCAGATACAGACCGGATTTCTCCTCTATAGAATACTCGTCATATTCCGGATAGCAGGATTGATTCTTCCATCTGTTTTTAATAAAATCAGGGCGACAGTCGGCATTCTTAATATGAACCAGATCATAGCCCTCTTCTCCCGGCATAAGAACATGAATCCTCGCTGCCTTGCTTTGGCGCGCCCGTTTGAATACATCTATCCCGTGGAGGAGAGACGGACATTCGCTATTGTCTTTTTCACATACTAAATACATAGATTTAAACCCTTGTTCTCTACCAGTCAATAGATCCGGTGATTTTCTCTATATCCGGCAGCAACCTCGTTCTGGTCACTGCCACATTGCCTTCAAGCACCTGCTTCGTAAACACTCTTCCGTCAGCCGGTGACAGTCCTTGCCTAAGAACAGCAAAAGCCATGATTTCCCTTTTAATTTCGGCTTGCTTTTCAGAGGTAAACTCTGTGAAATATCCGGCGAAAACATCGTCCCAAAGAGTCTGCATAAGCCCAGGCGGAACAACAAAATACTTTTCTGCATAAGATGGATTCATTTTGGGAATGATGTAATGCGTATTTGCAATCATCGCAAAATCAAAGACCGGATGTCCCAGGCTCATGTCCCCCAGATCCACGAAGAACAACTCTCCGTCTTTTATGAGTATATTTTGCGGATGATAGTCTCCGTATACAAGCGTGCTGCAATCCGGAACCGATAAGACAAGCTGCCTCATTTTTTCAAGTTCCTCTGCTGAGTACCACATTGTCCCACGAAGTTTTTCTATTTTTTCAAGATACAGGTCCTTTGCGCAAACGAAACTTTCTGCATCTGCTTTGGTTTCATGGAAATGCTTCAGCTCGCGGATATACGCAGGAAGAATTTTTTTCTTTTCTCCCGGGACTTTCTTCAGAACACCCGCCAGCATTTCACCTTCCAGAAACTCACTTCGGATTCCTATCCTGCCTGCAGCATTCACCAATCCGTAAGGTCTTGGAACACGAAGGCCGAGGGCATAGGCACTCTCCGCCATGCTGCTTTCCCGCTTGATTTCCTCTATTGAAAACTCTGGATTAAAAAGTTTGCATACAGTACCATCTGGCATCCGGTATACGGTCGAAGTGGCTCCGCGGCCTATTATTATGCCACTGTCCAAGTCAATTTGCGGCAGTGAGTTTTTTTCTCTGTACATCGACTGATCTCCTTTTTGCCTCTTCAGCTATGGCGAGTGAATCCAGTTTTCCGTTCGAAAGCTTCGGAAATTCACTGAAAATGAAAAAATATGTTGGAATCTTGAAATCGGCAATCTTCTCCGACAAAAGGGCACGAGCATCCTTTTCGTTAAAGTCTGCACCCGGTTCAAGATAGAGACAGGCCGCAACCTCTTCACCATAAAAGTCGCTAGGTACGCCTACAACCTTTACATCCGCAACACCGGGAATAGTGCTGACTGCCTGTGCCACATCATTCGGCATAATATTCTCTCCGCCGCGGATAATGAGTTCCTTGATTCTTCCGTCCAGATGTAGATAGCCGTCCTGACGGATATAACCAAGATCTCCTGTATGGAGCCAACCGTCCTCATCGATAGCCTGACTGTTCAGGTCAATCTTATAATAACCGGTCATCAGATTATAGCCCTGCAGCAGGATTTCTCCCGTTTCACCAACTGCACACTCGTGTCCGTCCGACATAGCTGCTATCTTCATTTCTATGTGTTCCATCGGCTTTCCGACAGTGTTTGTTATATGCTCGAAAGAATCAGAATAATCGGTGATGGTAACCGGTGCCATCTCGCTGAGTCCATAAGATGAAAGAAAATGATTATTCGGCAGCTTTTCGTGGAACATTTCCAGCTGGCTCTGTGTTGCAGAAGAACCTGAGAGAATCGTACAGCGCAGCGTGGAAAGCCTCTCCGGCTGAAATTCCCTGTTCATGAGAATAGCAAGAAACATTGCGGGAACAGCATGAAAAACGGTACATCTGTTCTTTTCTATTGCATCAATCAATGAAGATGAGTGCATATCTTTCGGCAAAACCAGAAGCGCGTCCGCAAATGCGCTGGCAAAAAGTCCCGCCACGATTCCGAAGATATGGAACAACGGCAGAATATTGCAGCAAATGGAATCCTTAGTAAGGTTCTGGCTTCTACTGCTGATTTCAGATGCATTGAGTACATTATATGCCGAGAGAATCACGCCCTTCGGTCTTCCCGTGGAACCTGATGTGAATATCATCAGGCATGCATCATCTGCCTCCACGCTCTGCGGCAGGAAGTCTTCAGACAGTCCCTCTCCGGTTTTAACCAATGCTTCAGCCGATATGTCTTCAAAGAAAAAAATATCTTTCAGGCGGTTTTTTCCGTCCAGTAATTTATTTTTAAGATATTCTCTGTCTGTTTCATAGGAAAGACTGCCTATGCACATTACAGTAATATCACCGTTTTCAATATATGCTTTTATCTCGACCGGTTTCAGATTGAAATTCACAAGAACAGCAATTGCCCCAAGCTTTTCAATAGCATAAAAACACATAATGAGATTCACTGAATTGAGTCCGGCCAGTCCCACATGAGATCCCTTTCTAACACCCATTTCATAAAGGCGGGAAGCCAGTACCGCAGAACCCCGATCCAGATCATGCCAGGTCCAGTCCCTCACTGAATCCCGTATTACAGCAGAACTGCTGTTCTCAGCGACCTTTTTTTTCAAAAAATCCCGGATGGAAAGCTGAACGAAGTCTCCGCCGTCACCACTTTCAACAGGGAACAATGTATCGAAGCCTGTCGTCTTGAAGATATCAAGTACGATATCGTTTACTGAGACAACTCGCATTCTGTCATCCCGGAAACGTTTTCTGGCAACCAGCAATTCCCGCAAACCTGCCGAAGACACATAACTGGTGTTTGCGAGGTCCACCGTAAGGGCCTGCGTTTCATCAGGCAATGAGTTCAGCACTTTTCTGAATTCCGGTGCCGTGCCTGTATCCAGACGACCTTCTACCTTGATTCGTATTCCACCCGGTATCTGTTCCGAAATGATCATAGTCTCTCTCCTACTTCTTTTTTAGTTATTATAACCGATTCTCTTAATAGTACAGTCTTAAAAACCCGTGACATAGGGTACAATAATAGTATAATATATTATAATGATGAACACTTACTTTGTCGATAAAATAGAAGAAAACGCAAAGCAGTATCCTAATCGAAACGCCCTTGTTCTGGACTTTGGTCAGGATGCTATTTGTTATTCTGAATTGTGGGAGCAATCCGGAAGAATTTATGCTGCGCTTAAGTGTGCCGGCATCGGTCCGGAAGATTTAGTGATGCTTCTTCTGCCAAGACACCCCCGGATGCTCATTGCCCTTCTCGGCGTTCTCCGATGCGGCGCTGCCGCTATGCTTGTAGAGGATTCATATCCAAACGAGCGAATTGCTTACATGCAGGACGATGCCGGTGTCCGTCTTGTGCTCGATGAAGCATTCTATGAAAACGCTATAAAGGGCCCGTCCCTTTCGGGAAGAGAGAAACTGCGTCTGCACGATGCCTGTTTTGTTTTCTATACTTCCGGTACGACCGGTAAGCCTAAGGGCATATTGCACGAATACGGTTCTCTCGACATGGGCATGTCAGGTTCGATACCTGACGAATCTATCGTGGATTTTGATGATTGCGGCCGTTTTGCCTTTGTGCCTCCCTTCAATTTTTCCGCCACGATGATACACGGCCTGCCTGAGCTTTATAAGGCCAATACACTTTACATTCTCTCATATGATGTTTCCAAAAACTTCAAAAAGCTGCACGAGCTTCTCGAAAAGGAAAAAATCACGGAGCTTTTTCTCTCGCCCTCAATACTTCGAATTTACAACAATGGTTTTCCCTATGTTCGTGCCATAATGACCGGATCTGAACCGGCAAGTAATCTTACAGTTCCAGGCTATGAAGTCATTGTTCATTATGCAATGACCGAATCGCTTTACTGTATTTCCAGATACCAGCTCGTAGAATCATGTACTGATGCGCCCGTTGCCTCAAAAGAAACCGGAGGAAACATCCACATTCTCGGCGAGGACGGAGCTCCCGTTAAGGGCGGAGAAACCGGCGAGATTTGCTTCCCGAATCCGTATTTCCGTGGCTACATCAATATGCCCGAAAAAACCAGAACAGCTATGCGCGGCGGGCTTTTCCATTCCGGAGATATCGGATATCGCGATAAAAACGGAGATGTCTTTTTGCTCGGCCGCAGCGACGACATGATCAAAATCAACGGTAACCGCATAGAACCCGGCGAAATCGAAGGAGCTGCACGGGAAATTTCGGGTCTTAAAAATGTAATTGCTAAAGGGTTCTGTGAAAACGGCCGCTCGTATGTGGCACTGTACTATCTCGCATCCGAAGCTGGCAAAGACTGCATCTTCCGCGATGCATCCCTGTCGCGAAGTGCCCTTGCGAAAAAGCTTCCGGACTATATGACGCCTTCATATTTTATACCGATTGATTCACTGCCTATTACTCCGAACGGTAAGATATCGAGGAAACTTCTTCCGCCCGTATCCGCCATTTCTGCCGGAACCGGCAGGGAGCCGGAAAATGAGGAGGAAAAGCTCTTCTGCTCCGTGATGGCTGATGTCCTGTCACTAAAGAGCATCGGTGCGGATGACGACTTTTACGAAACCGGAGGAGACTCTCTTTCAGCTATTCGTCTTATCAGTGCCTGTTCCGATAAGGGTGTTGATATTACGGTTCAGGATCTGCTTGCGGCAAGAAGTGCGGCCGGCCTTGCCCGGCTTACAGCAGGAAGAACCTGTATCCCCGGAGAAGACCGTCTGAAAAAAGAAAACAAGGCCAGACAACATCCCTATGGTCTGCTTTCCGGCCAGGAAATATACTGGGATCTTTTTAATAAATATCCGGAACACCCCTCTCTTTGTGTTCCTGTTATTGCGATACTTAAAAATGATACGGATTTGGAACGCCTTCGTGAAGCAGCCGACAAGGTGGTTTTGCATCATCCGGCTCTGCTTTCCCGTTTCCGTATCAGTGAGGACGGAAAACCGGTTCAGTATTATGATACCGATGCCTTCGCTGCGACCATGATTGAGGAAATGACTGATGAAGAACTCGAAGCCGCTCGCAGTACCTTCCTGCGCAGTACCAACCTGCTCTCTGACAGAACAGTTACTATCCGTATCATCCGTTCTCCTCAGAAAAACCTGTTTCTGCTCTCCATCCATCACATCATGAGTGACGGCATGACCAATACCATGCTGCTTAAGCAGATTGTCACATGCTATAACGACCCGGATGCCAAGCTTCCTTTGGACTGCTACTACACGATTTGCGCCGAGGAAACAGGAGAAAATGCATCCGCTTTGAAGGCAGAGGCTGAAACTGCATTCAGAGAAAGACTTTCCGCGCTCAGCCCCGGCAGTGCCGTACTTAAGCCGGACCTGCCAGGTCCTGACTGCGGAAGTGAAACCTTCTTTATCCCTGATGCGCTTCCGAAAAGCGTAAAATACTCCAATCGAGTATTCATCACCGCCTGTCTCATGGCTATGGCCAGGACAAACGGCTGCGATGATGCTTTGGTTTATGCAGCCTACAGTGGACGAAACAGCCGGTTAAAAAGCGATTCCGCAGGCTGTCATACAATACTCATTCCTGTCTCGCTTACGGAAATGAGCAGCAGAAAGACTGATGATTTGCTTTCCGAAGTTCAGGCACAGCTGGATTTCGGCAATGCTCATGGCGCATATTCCGCCATAACCGCAAGCACTCTTCCTTATGATGAGACAGTCATCTTCAATTATCAGTCCGGAACGATGGACTTTGGCACTTTTAAGGATCTGTCCGTCTTTATTTCAACACTTCAGCGAGACAAAGATCAGCCTAATTGCCTTTTCAATACCGGTATTTTAGATCGGGAAGATTCAGACACACTCGGCTTTTACTGCAATTTTCCTAAAGGAAAATACAGCCTGCAGACCGTATCCGGTTTCGGCCGCCATTTTCTTGAAGCAGTTCACGCTCTCAAAAACGATTCAGATATATAAATTATACGGAGATAAATCATGCAGACATACTTTGTCGAAAAAATGAAACAGAATGCAGAAAACTACCCGGATCGGCTTTCGCTGGCCCTGGACTTTGGTCAGGAGCCGGTAAGTTTTTCCGGGCTTTGGGACCAGTCCGGCAGAATATATGCTTTTCTTAAAGAGAAAGGAATAGGACGTGAAGATTTCGTCATGCTGCTTCTGCCGAGAAGCCCTAAGATGTTTATCGCCATGCTCGGAGTTCTCCGTGCGGGAGCGGCCTTCGTCTTTATGGAGAACAGTTATCCGGAAGAAAGAATCCGCCTCATCCATGAGGATTTGAAAGTGAAATTCACTCTGGACCTTGCCTCTTATGAGGGGGCAATGCAATATTCTTCTCTTCCCGGATATGAACTGACCGATCCCCACGATGCCTGCTGCTCATTCTCCACTTCCGGTACCACAGGAAAACCTAAGACCATGATTCAGGAATACGGGAAGCTGGATGTCTGTCTTGACAGTTGGTTTGCTGATGTTACAGATCTTCATGAGGAGGATCCGCAGAATTTCGGCATGATATTCCCGTTCAATTTTGCAGCGGCCTTCGTTCTGCCTCTGCCCAAACTCTACGCGGCTGACAGCATTTACATCATGTCTTATGATGTAGTTAAGAATCTTGTTCGTTTCGAGGAATTCCTCGAAAGCGAGTATATTACTGAAATGTATCTGTCTCCTTCTTTTATCCGTACCTACAAGGGAGGATATCACTATATCAAAAAAATAATTGCTGCCGGCGAACCGGCAACCGGCATCTACGAAGAAGGTATAGACATATACGCCTATTATGGTATGAGCGAAACCTGTTTCATGGTTTCTTCTTTTCTTCTGGACAAAGCCTGCGACAGAGTCGTTGTAGGCAAAAACAATTTCGGTCTCAGAATAATGATTTTAGACGATAACGGCAACAGTGTTCCTCGCGGTGAGACCGGAGAAATCTGTTTTGATAATCCCTATTTTCGCGGTTATCTTAACCTGCCTGAACTGAATGAGGAAGTGCACCGGTACGGCATCTTCCACTCCAATGATCTGGGCTATATTGACGAAAACAACAACCTTGTTATCCGCGGGCGCAGAGATGACATGGTGAAAATAAACGGAAACCGTGTGGAACCGCTGGAAATCGAACATGTTGTGCGTAAGGTTCTCGGTATCGAGCACCCGGTAGCTAAGGCCGTTAAGGTTAACGACCGATCCTTTATCGTTCTTTATTATCTTGAGAGCGAGAAGGTTCCCGTAATGGATGATCCTGCAGAGGCTGGCAGAATTCTTTCAAAGAATCTCACGTCCTACATGATTCCCACTTACTATATGGGACTTGATGCGTTCCCGACAAACGCCAACGGAAAACTCTCCAGAAAAATGCTGCCTGTACCCGACATCAATGAATTCCGCAGTGCCTATACAAGACCCGAAAATGAGCCGGAAAGTGTATTCTGCAAAGTGATGGCTGAAGTTCTCGGTCTGGAACGCGTCGGCGTAAACGAGGACTTCTTCCTGATTGGCGGCGATTCACTCACTGCCATGCGCATGATTACTGCCTGCGCAGAAGAAGGCTATCTTATCACTGTGAACGGGCTTTTTGAATGCCGCACGGCCGAAAAGCTTGCTGCTTACTTCGGCCACAGCAAGGTAAAATCCAACGCAGAGCTTCTTGAGACCAACAAAAAAGCTCTTCAGGAAGCTGCAGAACTTACGGCCGGTCAGTTGTTCCAGCTGGAAATGGCCGTAAATCAGAAAAAGCCTCAGATTATAACCTATCATGTTGCAATGGTTTTCGGTCTCCGCCCCGAAGTGGACACGGAAAGGCTCATTGCTGCAGCAGAAAAGGTCATTCGAAACCATCCGGCATTTCTTTCAGCTTTCCGCAAATGTGACAACGGCAAAGTCCGGCAATTTTATGATGAAAACCTTTTTGCTCCCGTGGAAACTGTCTTCATGACGGATGAAGAATTCGCAACAAAAAAGCCTGTCCTGACTCAGCCTATGGATCCCTTTGACGGCAGACTGTATCGCGTAAGCATCATCTCAACGCCTTCAAGAAATTATTTCTTTTATGACTTACATCATCTCATTGCCGATGAGATGTCATCCTCCCTCTTCGTGCGCGAAGTGGCTGAATGTTATTTTGATGCTGATTTCGTTCTGCCTTCAGACTGGCTCTATCTTGTGCAAAGTGCCGAAAGTGAATCCGGCACATCAGAATCCGCAGCCAAATTGAATGCCCGCCTCGAAGAGCTGAAATCTAAAGCCGGCTTTACAGGCAGAGGCATACTGAAGCCAGATCTTCCGGGTCCTGAAACCGGCACCGGAGTCTTCTTTGTACCTGACGCCTTCCGCAGGAACAATGCTTACTCGAATCGGCTTTTCCTCACAGCCTGCGCAATGGCTACGGCCCGAATGAATGGAGAAGAAAGCGCTCTCGTTTACTCCAACTATCACGGCCGCGATGACTTTCTCAAAAATGACTCCATTACCTGCTATGTCACTCCCGTTCCTATCCTTCTGGACTGCCGGGAAGGACGAAGTGCAGAGGAAATGATGAGCGATGTACGTTCCCAGTTTGACTTTGGTGCAGCTCATTGCAACTATGCGCATATTCTTGAAAATCGTGATGTTCTCCAAAACACCGTGATGTTCAATTACCGTAACGGAACTATGGACATAGGAAATTTTGCCAAGCTTTGCAATGAGGTATATCTCTGTCCCAAGCCGGCAAATCAGCCCAACTGTCTGGTAATTTCAGGCATTGTCGGCCAGCCCGGTTCCAACAATCTCGGATTCTACTGCACCTACCCTGAAGGAGTCTATTCCGAAGAGGCTATACACCGTTTCTATAACGACTTCATTGCTGCAGTCCACCAACTCACCGGAAAGGAAAAAATATGATCGGATATTACAATCGCCTCATAGAGGCAAAAGAAAAATACGGCGACAAAGTTGTTGTCTCCGATGAAAAGGATTCTCTTCGATATTCCGACCTGCTCTCCGCTGCCTGCGGATACAGGAGTATTCTTGCAGAAATGGGTGTTTTGCCCGGAGACAAGGTTACAATCTGTGCTTACAACTCCTGTTCCTGGCTTAAGGCATTTTTCGGTGTAGTATGCTACGGCGCTGTAGCGGTCCTTATGAACTACTCTCTTCCCGAGAGTGAAATCATAACATTGATGCAACAGATGGACTCTTCTGTCCTTCTCTATGGAAGCTTTGGTGCGAGAGATAAAGATGCCTCCTCCCCGGAGCACATTGTACATGATGCTGCGAAGAGATTTGATATAGACAGCTTTACATGTGAAAGCATGAAACATTTCGACTATATTCCGTTTGAGGAAGCACAATACAGTGCCCCTGCATTCGTAGTATTCACCTCCGGTTCCACCGGCTCGCCCAAGGGCGGTATGCTCTCTCAGAAGAGCAACATCACCGGTGCGGATGCCTATGTCGAAGCCATTCCGGAAATGAAAGAAGAGAGCCTGTGTATGGCAGTACCTCTTTTCCATATTTTCGGTCTCGGAATTGCCATAACGCATCTTCTTTACGGTGGTGAGTTGATGCTTCCCGAGAAATTCACCGCAGAAGAGATAAATCGTTTTCTTCGTGAAAAACATCCGGATGCTCTCACGGCCGTTATGACCATCATTATCCGCACAATGGAGGACAACGCTTTCCCCGAAAGAGGATATCCCTGCATAAAAAGAATCTATGCCGGCGGAGCTCCCCTTCTCCCTATTCAGCTTATGCGTGTAGAAAACGGGTTCGGCAGCGCAGTGCTGCTTAATAGCTATGGACAGACTGAATCCGACACCTGCATTGCAATGACACGCGTAGATGACAGCATTGATACAAGAATACACACTGTCGGAAAACCTTTTCCGCACAGGGAACTGGTTATTATGGATTCTGAAGGAGCAGAGTGTCCCGCAGGCGAAGTCGGTGAAATAACCCTTAAGGACAACGGCTTCATCATGAAAGGATACTATGGAAGTGCCAGTGAGCTGCAGGCCATCGATTCCAACGGTTATCTCCATACCGGAGACATCGGATATCTGGACAGTGATGGATATCTGCATCTTTCCGGTCGCATCAAGGATATCATAATCAAAGGCGGGGAAAATATCATTCCTTCCGAAATTGAAGCCGAAATCAATGCTGTACCCGGAGTACGCGAGGTTAAGGTGTTCGGTGCTGCAGACGAACTCTACGGTGAGAATATACATGCCTGCCTTACGCTCACTCCCGGAGCTCTTTTGGACGATGCTGCACTTCACACTGCGCTCACCGGTAAAATCTCCCGCTTCCGTATGCCGGTCAATTTCTTCATTTTTGACTCATTTCCTCTCAAGGCCAACGGTAAACTGGATGCCTGCGCTCTGATGACTGCAATGCTCCGTCGTCTCGATGCAAAAAAGATTGAGGAGGATATCGTGAGCGGTATCAAGGTTTTCTCCTTCGAAGCCATGCGCCGTCACAACATCATCGGCCAGGCTGTCGGCATTACGCCTTCGATTCTGTCCAGTCTAGGCTTCAGTAAAGCCAAGATTCGTAAAATTGAACTCTGCATGGAGGAAATACTCATTGATCGAACGGACATCAATTATATCGGCAGTGGCCGATTTTGGGTCGAGTGTCGCCTTTTCCGCGACTTTGTACGTATCTCCTATCATGATGATAATCCTGAACCTCCTTTTTCAAAGAACGAACAAGACTTTGAGAAGGCTGCCAGTGCGAAAATTGTTGTAGGCATGGCGGACCGCGTCGATAGTATCCGCCTTAGCGACGGATGCTATGAATATAACCTGGATTTCCTCTATGACCTTGATTTTGATGTTGAAGAAAAATATTTGCTATGAAAAACGATGAACTCATTCGGGCATATTTTAGCCGGCTTCATATTCCCGTACCGGAAAAGCTTGTGCCCGATGCCGATACATTAATAAAACTTCATATTCGACATGTCCTGACAATTCCATATGAGAACACAGACTATCTGACAAGTCATATTAATAGTGCAGCTTTTGATGTACAGTTTAGTGAAATCATTCTCGGCAGAAGGGGTGGCATGTGTATAGATATGAACCCTCTCTTCGGTGAGCTGCTTACAGCCATCGGCTATCGAGTACGCTATTTCTCTACACGAATCTGCGACCGCAGTCCCGATGACCTGAACTTCCATGTAATCTCTATTGTCGAAGACTGTAATGGAAAAAGATGGTGGTGCGATGTAGCCAACCCGTTCACCCGTTTTTTTGAGCCTCTCCCCGTCACATTGGAGAAGGAAATCTCCGTTTCAGGCAGTCAGTTTCGCTTCGAAGAGGATACTTACGGAAAACTCACCCTTTGTGAAAAGAGAGTCGACAGCTGGCATAGGCTTCTCGCAATCCTGGATTCCGATATCACGACAGAAGACAGAAACATTTCCAAATATCAGGCTGTTCTGGAATATCCGGACAATGCCGTATGCTATAAAGAGATCTTTTCGATTCTGACACCAGAGGGCCGCAGAACTCTCACCGGGAACCTCTACAGAGAATCTTACCCCGGCGGATTCTATAATATCGAGTGTCCTGCCCGGCTGATGCCCTGG